>DATHNF010000055.1:0-6480 GCA_035486285.1 Verrucomicrobiia bacterium
AAGACCAGCTCTTCGTCTCGGGGGACAATCGGCCTGATTCACTCGATTCGCGCGCTTTCGGCCCCATTAACGCCAACCAAATCGTCGGCAAACTCGTTATCCGCGTCTTCCCCATAAACCAAGCTAAAGTCTTCTAGCAAACCTGTTCTCTATAATAAATTCAGAACAACCCTTCTTAGTAAGTCATCCTCTGAGACCCAATCAAAAACCATGCCCGCCAGGGCATTCCATTGCCTCGCGTTAAAGGACAACCTGTTCGCATGGATCCTGAAACTAGTTCAGGACGACGATACCATGGTATATTCAAAGCATGACGCAAACGCCAAAACGAGGGCTGGGCCGAGGCTTCGAATCCCTGTTACCCGCTGACTTCGACAAAAGCCTGCTGCTAACTCCCGAAGACCGCATCGAGAAAATCCCTGTCAAAGCCCTCACCCCCAATCCCCACCAACCCCGAAAACACTTCGACAACACCGCCCTCCAAGAACTTGCCGCCTCTATTAAGCGCCACGGCGTTGTCCAGCCGCTAGTCGTTACTCCGGCCAAGAACGGCCACTACGTCCTAATTGCCGGCGAGCGCCGCTGGCGGGCCTCACAATTAGCGGGGCTCCAGACCATCCCGGCCATTATCCGTGACACCAAGGAGCTCGAACAGTTAGAAGTGGCTCTTATCGAAAATGTTCAGCGTGTTGACCTCAGCCCGCTTGAGCAAGCTGTCAGCATCGAGCGCCTGCACCAGCAGTTCTCCCTTTCCTACGATGTTATTGCCCAACGTCTCGGCAAAGCCAGCTCCACGATCAGCAACACGGTCCGTTTGCTACAGCTGCCCGAAGCCGCCCGTGACGCTTTGGCTAGCGGCAAGATTACCGAAGGTCATGCCCGGGCCATCTTAGCCCTCAAAGGTGATGCTGAACGCCAAGTCTATCTGCTCAAAACCATCATCAGCCAAGGCTGGAGCGTCCGCCAAGCCGAGCGCTTCGCCGTTAGCGTCAAACAGGGAGTCAAGCAGACCAAACAAGCCCATGCCCGCACCGAGACCGAAACTCCCGCCACCAAATCCCTGAGCAAAAAACTTGGTGCTCCTGTCACCATCCGCCGCACCGCCAAAGGCGGCAAGCTCGAAATCACGTTCACCACCGATGATGAATTAGCCCGTCTTCTGGGTCTGTTTGATCGCTAGCTGACAGCAGCTGCCATCCTGATATAAGCACCCTTCAGCCGCCTATACAATGCCGCGACTTCAGTCTGCTCTTCTAGAAATTCATCCTCGCCCATTTCAAACAAATGCCGTTCGTCATACCGTCTCCCAAGGCTTTCCGCTAAGTCGCTGTTGCCTAGTTCTTGGGCGAAGCGAGAGCAGGCTTCCACCATTTCCTGCACCTCCTCTACTGCCTCATCATCAAGCACTGCTTCTTTTTGGCGAAGCTCCTGGTACGTATAACGGGCAAGCTCCATACCCGCTTTGGTCAAGCGAATGCGTCGGTATGTACCGTCTTTGTCTTGATCAATATCGGCTTCGATATACTTTTTCTCCTCGCGCATTGAGTACAGCCGCCGCAAGATAGTGTCTTCGGCCTTACCTAAATCAGTCATCAGTAGAGGAACGAGCGAGCCTGAGTATTCATCTGCCACCAACCACTTTGAATAGTCTGGCAGCTGGTCGTCCTCTTCTAGCACTTCGTTAGCAATACGCATTTCAAAGATAATAAGCTCGATTATATGAAACGTCGTATCATTACTAAGTTTTCGTTTACTTTCTTGACGCATATAATGAGAATAGGTCTTCATAAGCGCGATAAGTCCTATGCCTTGGGCTGTCAATCGTAGTTCCTGCTCTTCGTCATTGACGCGCATATCGACATAACCATTGCCTGAAAGGGCCTCAATAGCTTTACCGTAGGTACTTGCTTCAGCGCCGTCCGCTACTCGTTGGCGTATCAGCAGCGCTACATTCGCGTCGTTTATAACCCCGTCGGCAAGCTCCAATTCCGCTAATATCTCCGCGGCACGGTGTCCTACGCTACGCGCTTTCATCTGATTAAATTCGTGCACGGTCGTATCAAGATAGGCCCGACCAGTAAATACAGGCTCCAAAGGCAGCCCCTGCGGCGCTATTAGATTGGGCGAGGTTGGCGATAATTGCTCCACTTCATCATTAGCTGCGCTTTGGCCCGTGGCAGCAGCTGCTGTTTCCTGAGCAGATTTCGCATCCTGGATTAAGACCGTCAGTGCCGCGACGGTTAAACGATGGCGCAACCCACCGTTTTGCGTGTAGCCCGCTTTCACTGACTGGGCCAGCAACGCATCAATCTGCTTTAAGGTTACTGGCGATTCTACACTTTCACCCCTGTTAACTAGCCGCTGTAAATACTCTTTATATTGTTCAGCCGGCTGGTCAAAAGTTGAAGCCTGACCAAGTTCTCGAAGCAGGCCTAAGACTTTCGGCGTCACAAATGGTTTGGCGGCATGCCGCAACAGTGCCTCTAAGTCCAACCGCATCTCTTTGGATCGGCGGACTCCAGCATGAGTCTTTTCGGCACTGAGGATACCGAGATTGACCAGTTTAGTCCGGGTATTTCCCCAATTAGAAACTCTTTCTATGCCTACTCCCTGCCGTATCGTCCCACCGGCATCCCGACCGGTAACTGCCAGCGCTGGTTGCTGCAACATATACAAAATAATCTGCTCGCAGCGCTGGCTAGGAACTGGCAAACCTGGCGTTGGGTTGATATCAATTTCAGTTGGGCGTGGAGCAGGACGCTGTTCGGGAAGTGTCGTAGGCACGGCTCCAGGGTTTTCTGATGGCGAGGGTTCTCGATGATCGGCAGCACCAATACCATCGGCGCGAGGCGCAACTTCTGCTGGTTCTATCCTGATGCCAGCACCATCAACGGCCCTTCCGCCTAGTTCGAGTTCGGCGACTCTTTGGCGCAGAGCGGCAAGTTCGGTGGCGTTTGCTTCAAGCTCTAGAGTCTTTTGCCCAAGCGATGCCCGCAGTTGTTTTACTTCGGCGGGTAAGTCTACCCCCCCCCCTGCACTTTCAACATACGCCACACTAAACCGCGGCGATGCAGGTGACATTTCCAAGAAATATATGGCGGCAATCTCGCCTTCTGCGGCTATACGAGTAGTAGTGTTTGCAGATTCTCCCATATGAATACTGACCAATATAGGGCTTTTTCGCCTATTTTACAACCACCATATTTTATTATACGGAGGCAAACTATCCTTTCTCTAAACGTAAGCGGACTTCTTTGGAGAGGGCTTTGTAGGCACGGGCGCCTTTGCTCCACCGGTCATGCTCATAAATCGTCCGGCCATAACTAGGAGCTTCGGCTAAGCGAACATTCCGCGGAATAACCGTAGCGAATAGCTTATCACCGAAGTAATTCTTCACTTCTTGCTCAACTTGTTCACTCAGGCTATTACGTTTATCAAACATCGTCAATGCGATACCGAGGAGTTCAAGGTGTGGGTTCGTGCTGCCCCGTACTGCCTGAATTGTGTTCAGTAGCTGACTCAACCCCTCAAGCGCGTAGTACTCCGCTTGCACCGGAATCAGTACGGAGTTGGCTGCCGTCAGCCCATTAATGGTCAACAGCCCGAGTGATGGTGGGCAGTCAATAATAATGTAGTCATAGGCTGCCGTCTGCAAAGCCTGCTGTAAGGCGAACTCCCGCTTAGCCTGGCCGACCAGCTCCACCTCGGCACCAGCCAGGTTAGCGTTAGCAGGTATGGCGAATAATTGTGCGACATGCGTTTCAGACACAGTAGACGCTAATGGTATACCGCCGCACAAAATATCATAGGTTGTGTATTTGGCCTGTTCTTTTGCCAAACCCAGTCCGCTCGTGGCATTACCCTGCGGATCGAGATCAACCAGCAAAACCGATGACTTCTCACCAGCTAACTGCGCGGCGATGTTAATCGCCGTCGTGGTCTTGCCGACCCCACCCTTCTGATTTACCACCGCGATAATTGTTTGTGTCATTGCTACCTCTTCGTACCCTCAGTATAGCATTTCATCCGAAACTCCTCGGCCATCTATTATTTATAGACTAGCCTTATGATACTAGCTCTATGATATTTATCTCTGTCAGTTGCCGTCTCTAAAGTAAGGGGATTTACAAACTAAACCTTTTATGCTATTATGTAATCAGTCAGCTCTCTCGCTCAGCCAACACAAAAATCACAGGTAACTTCGTCCTCACCATGCCAGAAGCACCACGCCCTCCAATCGAATCTCCGTCCCTCCGCAACAAATTGTTAGGAGCCGGTGCAGCTGTATTGCTCGCAGCCGGTGGCGTTGCCGCTCATGACGTACTTGACCACCCCTCTGACAGCCAGCCTTCTCCCGAGCGTATTACACTCGTCGTACCCAGATCCACTGGATTAAAACCCGAAACAGCTGCGCCTATTAAGCCTCCTCGAAGTAACCATGAGCCAGTTGCCAAAACCGAAACTGAGCCTTCACACTCTGAGCCCTCTAGTGAACCCATAAGCCTCCCGGTTTCGCCACCTCGCTCTCCGAAAAGCCACAAACATAGCGCCAAACATCATAGAGAGCATGCGCCCAGAAAGCGTGATCGCACACCAAGACCCCTACATAATAAGAGTTTCCCGCAACCACCAGAGCTCCTTGATCTACATCCTGAGGATTTGACGATACCACCAGCCGTCTCCCAAATTATGAGCGAAAATACCGTGTACCTGTTACCGAGTGGCTGCTCAGGCTTCCTCATACGCAATCCAGCCGGCCAACCGATAGGCGTACAAACCGCGCAACACTGCGGTGCAATGAGCCAGCAGGATGGTGACTGGGGGACGAACGCTAATGGGCAGCCGACTGTTACCTTTAACAGCCCGATGGGTGTAGAGACCGGTGATACCATCGATAGCCTTACCGACATTGGCGACATTACTGAGCTCGCCCTTAGCGCTCCTACAGATGCTACCCATGATTTGGCACTTGGCGCCCTCGGCGATAATTCAATGCCGGACGTTCTAGCTAACTATAATCAAATGACGCCAGCACAGGTAGCCGCCTTGCAGCCCGGCGACGTTATTTATAACTCTGGTTGGCCGCAGTTCGAAGCTAATAATAGCGGGCCTCGGAAACGCGAAGAGTTCGCAATGAGCGTTTTGGGTACAAGCAACATAACAACTACTAAGGGCGATAACCTAAACGTATTATGGGCCGCGGTACCGGAGAGCGCTGATGGCGCTGAATGTAGTTTTGGCGATAGTGGGTCGGCAGGGTTCACGCTTGACCAGGAAGGCCAGCCACTTATTATCGGTCCCCTCAGCGGCTTTGATGACTTCGGCCTCGTATTAAACCAGAATGATCCAGCGGCAGCGGCAAGTGCCCGCACGTATTATGAAAACGAATTTGGCGTGGACTTAACTGGCTATTCAGCGGTTTGCAGCTTTGACATTGGGCCGCTATCAACGAGTAGCGAAGTTACTGCGCAAGTTGTCGCTCCAGAAGGACCGGAGGGTACGCCGCCTCCTACACCGCTTGAGAACCTGGAGCAACAATATACGGCTGATTTCTTTAACCCGGATTTTACACGCCAGGTGATTAATGGAATGGTCGTGATCACTGGCCTGAAAGGCTCCCGATATATCGACCGGCCGGCGGTTTATTACGATCCATCCGGTGACGGCACAACCCTTCTAGCTTGGTGTGGTGATGGCGATGCGTCTTCTCCTGATAGTCTTCACATACAAGCACTACTTGGTAATGACGCGCTACAATCCGTTAGTATCTATAGCGATAACGACGGGCAGACTGACCCAGATTTGATTAATTCAACCGGGGCTGTGGCGCCGAGCAACGACACACAGCCTGGGACACCTGGTTTCACTGACGCTAATGGTTTGCATTTTGGTATTTATAACACCGATAATCCGCTCAGTAACGATCCGGCAACGGATGCGTCACAGAGCACCCTAAGTATTGTTAATGGTCAGTTGCGTGTTAATTTGGTATCCAATCCCTACCGCAATCAAGAGGCTGATGAGGCTGCGGCAGTAACGGCCTTTAACAATCCGAATGCTGCTAAGCAAGTCATTAATGGCACAGTCGTCCTGCCAGTTGGGTCTGAAGAGACGGGGACCGTTATTAACCGACCATATGTGTATTACAATTCGGACGATGGTAGCGTAGTGGTTGGCTACTCGACAACTAAGGACGGCGGCCAACTGGATACGTACTACTACCCTTCTCCGAGTGACATTCTATTCTACCCGGATAGCACCGCTGATCCGGTGACGGTCGCCACACTTACTGGTCAAGTTAGCTTCCAGGGGGATCCGAGCGGACAGACCGACGGTGGCTACGTTACGACTTATGGCTATAGTTTCGGTCAGCAAGTGGTTAACCCTCCGACAGATTTGACGACAGGAGCGGCATATCAGATTGTTGTTAATGCGGACGGATCACTGAGTATGGCGCCCGCTACAAAGGGCGGTGGATGA
>DATHNF010000056.1:0-7178 GCA_035486285.1 Verrucomicrobiia bacterium
AACTGGAACGCGAGATCCGGGCTTACGCTGGCTGGCCACGCAGCCGAACCACGCTATTCGCCAAAGACGTTATTATCACGCAAGCTCATGCCGTGCCAGTGAGTAATCCAGACCTTAAGCCAGGTAGTGTCGAAACGCTCAAGGAAGGCGTGGTCATGGTCCAGTGTGACAGTGGCTATTTATGCATTGATAAACTTATCCCCGCCGGCAAGCAAGAAATGTCCGCCGCCGCCTTTCTAGCTGGCTACGATCCTGAGAAATGACTATCTAAGATAAACTTAATATTTCGAGCTTGCATTCCTGTTTATTGGGTGCATAATTCGTTTCATGAGCACCATCGAACAACTCGATGTCAGCGGCCTAGAGGCCGCGCAAACCTATTTCCCAGCCCAAGTTGAGCGTAATATGGACGAAGAGCCAGGAGATCTAGCCAACCGGAAGGCCGCTATGGGCCAGTACTTGGCCATGGTCGGTAATGCTTTTTGGCGCAGCCATCATGCTTATGGCGCCGCTCATATATTTGTTGCCGGGCCGGGCTACTGTCTTGAGCCAAAAACAAGTTCTCCATATAATGCCCTCCAGCAACTCGCCGACGGAGGCGAACAGATAGTCCCAAGCGGTAAACGACAGTTTAACTGGGCAGTAGTGATCGAGCCTTCACTGACGTCGGGCGAAGCTGTTTTTGAAGATACGGAGACGGGTGAGATTGGCGAGTATAGAATCCTTGGCCAGCGTTCTTATTATGATTTTCGCCAGGAAAGTGGCGTGCTCGCTAGGCTAGAGGAGAATCTCAGCCACTTTTTCTTCCCCGGCAGTGATGCCCGGCAACGTCCTGAGAGCGCGCACCAGCACTATAACGTAATTCACTTATCACCCGCTAGCTCAGCAGTAGCAAACTCGTCAAACTCGTAAAGTTACTAGTCAAATTACAATGAGGCGGCAGGGCCGGCTGGCGGCTGCTGTTGCGGATATGGCGGCGCCGGTGATTGTTGTGGCGGGGCAGAAACCGGTGATGGCACAGCTGGATCAGCGTACGACTGAGGCGCGGCTGGCGGCTGGTTTGGTGGTACAGTACCGAGACTAGGGTCAACCGGAGCCGGAGGTAGCGATTGTGACCCTTGAGTTGGTGGTACGGCTTGGGCCTGGGCAGCTTGGGCTTGGCTAGCAACTAGAATTTGGGGCGCCGACTGACTAACTTCGGCTTTGAGCTTGTCAAACTCCTGCTGGACGATGTCTTTGTAGTTGGGGAAGTTTGTCTCCAGCCACTTGAAAGCACCGGCGTCATCCTTAGCTTCGAAGTAACGCTCAAACTCGTCCAGCTGCTCATTGCTCATCTGATCAGCCAAGCGAATACCAACGCGCATTTCCAGCGTCTCGTAGATGTGCTTCAAGAAGCTGTTTTTCTCGGCATCTGGTAAAGCCCCGAGGCCGACTTCTTGCAGCAAGCTGTTATCGATTTTTAGCATATGTTTATCCTACTTATACAGGCATTGTACCATTTCGAATTATGACCCACCAACTGCCATTGGCAGCTAGGCCACGGCTCAGGGTTCGGTTCAACCACGAAAGCCACTCTACTTCCCGTAGTTTCCCAGCAGCAAGCTTAGATCATGAGCCTCAACGACATTAGTGCCGTCAAACTCGGCTGGGGGATAATTGGTGCCGTAGTTGGCCAGCAAGATACTAAGATCGTGGCCGGTGACATGGCCGTCACCATCCAGGTCGCCGATAAGGGCCGAGGTGACTGTCCAGGTTTGGGTAGCCGGTGTCGGATCGGTGTTACCAGCCGCATCTGTAGCTTTGACACTAAAGGTATGAGAGCCGATAGTCAGGCTGCTATAGGTCTTTGGCGAGCTACAGCTACTATATGCCGCACTATCCAGTGAACACTGGAAGGTCAAAGAGCCAGCTGGCGTGACATTATCGGTACCGCTAAAGCTAAAGGATGCGCTGGTAGACGTACTGGAACTGGCCGGTCCAGAGCTGATGGTCGTGGTCGGCGGTGTGGTGTCCCCGCCAGTCCCGCTGCTGTTACTGACAGTAACCGAAATTGGGCTGCTGGTAGTTGTATTACCGCTCGTATCAGTGGCCACGGCCGTTAAGCTATGTGTGCCGTTACCTACGCCGGTAGTGTCCCAATTGGCAGTGTAGGGACTGGCCGTATCGGCACTGCCGAGGTTGCTACCATCCAGCTTGAACTGGACACTGGCGACACCGACATTATCTGAAGCACTGGCAGTGATGGTAGTGGTACCGGAGACGGTAGCACCACTCGTGAGGGCTGTAATACTCACACTGGGAGCAGTCGTATCGGGCGGTGGAGCACAATTATCACCAGTGCCGCTCGGTGTACAGCTACCGTCGGACAGCGCTTCTATACGGTCAATTCCGACACCGCTTTGGGTACCAGTCAGCACGAAGGTATGCGTACCTTGCGATAGACTAGTCTGGATGACATTAGAACCTGAACCATCGTTATAATCAACCCATGTCCAGGGCAATTGTACCCTCATAGCACGTAGCTTGTCAATATGATATACTGCTCTTGTCTAAGACTTACGGCAGATTTTTTATTTTGCTGAACTATTGAAACGGGCGACCACGCCAATTGTAGTTCAGCTACTGTTGTAAGTTTTAGACGACTTTGTGGTCGTCCTTTTTAATTCGGGAGGAATTATGAAGAAATATCTTGCAGGGGTGGTTGTATTGGCTGTAATGATTGGGTATACAATTCATTTCTTTGCTACAGGCTATACGGTTCCTATCACCCAAACCTCGGCTAAGTCATCTCAGCCAAACTTACAGAGTTCAAATAAATCACTAGGTACAGCCACACTTCCTAAATCCACAACACCAGTCGTACCTATAAGTCCGCCAATTATTCCATTCAGCGATAATACAACCAACACTCCGAGTAGTCCAACATACAGCATAGTAACGCCTACGCCAGTTCAAACCAATAATACTCAAGCTCAGCAACAAGCATGCCAACAGGAACAAGCCGCACAAGCTGCAGCTGTTGCTCCAGAGCAGGCTCAAATTAACCAATTACAAGCTGAAATCAATACTGATACCCAGCAAATTGAAGCTGCAAATCTTAGCCCAGCAGGTCAAGACTTACGATATGAAGATGAAGTGCTCCCCTTATTAAGTCAACAAAAGGCTTACCAAGGTCAGGAAAATGCCTTAAGAAATCAGTACTCTACACCTGATTGCTAGCATGCTATAATAAATATGCTTTAACAATTTAAAGCTGTCTGCGACAAACGCCCGCTAGGTAAAAAAGACTAGCATGAGGGCGTTTTTTGCGTTTATGGGGCTGTCGTATAACGGTTATTACGAATGATTCCCAATCATTAAATCGGAGTTCGACTCTCCGTAGTTCCACCACAATTTAAAAGAGAGCTGTTTGCTGCAGCTCTCTTAACGGACGATTCCCAATCCCCTACATTGTAGCATGAATGGGAGGCCGTAGGCTACCCTTATGCGCCGAAAGGTCTATTAAAGGCGTGTATAATAAGCTTATGGCAGATATAACACGACCTGAGTTTTTCAAGGCTCTTAAGAAGATTTCTCGGAAGGTGTCCCAATCTTCCCCAGCAAAGACCAAAACATAGGCTGATAATCGTTTCTGTGGCTATAGCGGAAAGCGTACTCATCAGCATAGGCTTGTAGGTACTGAGCGTCTACATGTCGGTATACGCCTTTGATACCACGCTTCATGTTAGACCAAAGATTTTCGACGTTCTGAGTGTGTATATGACCGTTCACGTACTGCTTCCCTGAGTGCTTAACTGCGTAATGCCCGAAGCCTCTTATCGGTAGTTTCTTATAAGCCCCATACTGGTCGCTGTAGATGGTGCTAGCCCCTTTGACGTTCCCGATAATCTCAGGATCTAGCACTCTTTTCCCTGAGCTTTTGACGTGTTTTACTTTAGCTTTACCGCCTCGCTCAACCATGCCGAATAGTACCTCACTGTCATAAAAGCGACGGTTAGGTTGCTTTGCCTTAACCCGAGTATTCTTTTGAGGGTCAGGGTGTATATATGTTTCGTCTACTTCAATAGCACCCTCTAGTTGACCCTCATCATACCCCATCATTTTGCGGATTTGGTGGAACATGCGCCACGCTGTCTTATACGTTACACCAAGCTCTCGCTCTAGCTGTTTAGCTGAGATGCCAGCTCTTGTGCTTGTAATAAGATACCCTGCGTAGAACCACAATGTAAGAGGCGTGGAGGACTTATGGAAGATAGTACCGGCAGTCGGGTAGGTGTGGTGTCCACACAGCTCACAGCTATAACATTTACGATTTTTGAGCCTGTGATGTGGGGTTACCTTTTTATCGTTCGGGCAGTAGATACCATCAGGGAAACGGAACTCTTTAAGCCATTCAAGACAGGCGTTATCATCTGGGAAATCCGCCTGAAAGTCTTTGATGGTGTACTTCATTGTCTTCATACATACAGTGTACACCCCTGTCTACGTGCTGTAAAGGGATAAGTGCCATGTCCAGGAATTAGCGGGGATACCGGAGCCACCGCCGACGTTATAGCAATTGGTACCGTCAATACTGAGCAGGATTGAATTAGCCGATGACGACGGAGCCAGCATACGGGTCCAGATCGTATAGGTAGCACTGGCCGGAACTACAACTGTCATGGTATCGGTACCATAGGTTGTGCCCGGAGCGGTGCAGGAATCTGCTGCCGCCGAGACAACCTTATTGGGTACCGCTATATCGCGTGCTAATAAACCGCCCAACACGAGTACGAATATAATGGCTAATCTGAGAATTGAATGTTTCTTTGTTATCACGGTCTAGCCTATGTTTGCCCTTATGGCACCGCACGTCTTGCCTATTTGTAGTAAAACGCTTCTGCCTACAAGAAAGTATAGCCTGTCACCCCATCTTGTCAATCAGGTCAAACAACAACAGGCAGCCCTGATAGGACCCACTCCCACAAACCCACCTTCACCCTCAACACACCCAATCAATAACCCATGCCCGTCAGGGCATTCCTCTGTCCCGCATTCAAGAGAAACTAATTGAAATTATCTAGTCAAGTGATATCTCCTGGCGCAACCCGTTCACATAAATCCTGAAACTAGTTCAGGATGATGGGGACAAGAATAACGTAAAAGCTTACAGCTGACGCTGGACAGCTTCGCGGGTAAACAGCTCGATACGGTCGCCTTCTTGCAGCTCCAACCGTTTAGTCGTCTTGAGACTCATGCCGCACATCTCTCCCTCAACGACTTCTTTGGCCTCAGCCGGTCCGCGTTTCAGGCCGGTGACTTCGGCTTCACCAAGCTGCTCATCGCCACGCGTGATCCGCGCTAGCGCTGGAGCGGTTAATTTACCCTTGGTAACCTCGCCACCGCAGATGATTTCGCTCTTGGTAGTTTTGAAGACTCCCTTAACCACTAAGCGGCCTAGTTCGGTCTCGATTATTTCAGGACTAAGGAGATTAGAAAGTTCAGTTTTGACGTCATCTATGAGTTCATAAATAACTTTATAGAGACGGATTCGCACCTTATCACGGCCAGCCTGCTGCTTGCTGCTGGTTGGCAGGCCGACATTGAAGCCATAGACAATAGCGTTGGAGCTGTGAGCTAAATGCAGGTCGTTCTCGCCGATTGGGCCGACGCCAGCACCGACAATACGGACTGAAACTTCATCGGTATCCATAGCTTTCAGGCTGTCAATAACGGAGGTCAAAGAGCCTTGCACATCGGCTTTGACGATGATGTTGAGCTCCTGCAGCTTGTTATCGCGGTTAATCAGGCGAATCAGTTCGCTGCTGCCGATGTCCAGGTGGCCACCACTGGCCTGCCGGCCGGCAGCGCTTTGGGTAGCTTGGGCACGGGCCGCTTTCTCATTGGCAACCGTTACGAATTCGTCACCGAATTCCGGTAAGGTCTTGAAGCCAGTAATAACTACTGGCATGGATGGTGTGGCGCGTTTGAGGGGTTTGCCGTCGGTTGTTTCTAAGTTACGAACTTTGGCGTAGCTACCACCAGCCACTACAAAGTCGCCGGGCTGCAGCGTGCCAGCCTCGACCAGCGCCTGCGCTACCGGGCCCCTGCCCTGTTCGACGTGGGCTTCGATGACCAACCCTTGGCCCGGTACGTCGACGTCAGCCTTAAGCTCTTCGACGTCAGTTACCAACAGGATCATATCGAGCAGCTCCGGTATGCCGGCTTTGGTTTTGGCCGATACCGCTTGCACGACGGTGTCACCACCCCATTCTTCGATTAATAAATCATTCTCGGAAAGCTGCTGTTTGACCCGGTTGAGATCGGCGCCTTCTTTGTCAATCTTGTTGACGGCGACAATAATTTTGACGCCAGCCTTGCGGGCGAAACGAATAGCCTCCAGTGTTTGGGGCTTAATACCGTCATCGGCAGCTACCACGATCACCACGATGTCGGTTAACAGAGCACCATGCTCACGAATGGCAGCAAAGGCTTCGTGACCCGGTGTGTCGAGGAACGTAATCGCCCGGCCATTATGCGTAACCTGGTAGGCCGAAATGTGCTGGGTAATGCCGCCGGCTTCGCCTTTGGCGACGTCAGCGCCGCGGATAGCGTCCAGTAAGCTGGTCTTGCCATGATCGACATGGCCCATGACGGCTACAACCGGCGGACGGATTTCGGCTTTGTCGCTGTTGGTCGGCTTGTCGCGGGTCGGGGCTATGATCTCGGTGCTAGCCTGCTTAGCTAACACCACGCCGAGACTGAGCTCTTCAACAATAATCTGGGCTGTATCGAAGTCAATCCGTTCGTTGACGGTCGCCATGACGCCGTTTTTCATGAGCTCGCCAATCAGCCGGGAGACCGGAATTGACAACCGCTCAGCCAAGGTGCCGACGGTAATCATATCCTCGATTTCGATGGTAGTAGTCTGTGCTGTGTCTTCTGCCATAATTGTCGACTCCTTTCTAGCCTCGCGGCTGTTTAAAATTATTTGCTACATAGTGAAAGACTTTTGAAACTCGGGCTTTCCAGATGTTGTACAGTGCAAGGCGCTAGTGAGGAGCGGACGGAATCGTACTGGAGCGTACGATGGAGGAGTACCGGAGCTGGCAACGCCGCAATGTGCATCATATGGTAAGCCCTACTTCTTCGCGCCCTTAGCTTCCTTCAGCGACAGGGCAATCTTTCGGCTCTCGGTG
>DATHNF010000057.1:0-7760 GCA_035486285.1 Verrucomicrobiia bacterium
TTCATCGCCGAAGCCCTCAGTCCCACCAAAGTCGCCAAGGTAGTCATCGATGAAAAGAACCAGAAAGCCAAAGTCATTGTTCCCGAAGACCAGCTCAGTATCGCCATTGGCAAGAACGGCCAAAACGTCCGCCTGGCCAGCAAGCTGACTGGCTACGAACTGGATATCGAATCCGAGCAGGCCAAGGCTGTCCCAGCTGACAAGAGTGCTGAACCAGCCGACACCGCCGAAACTGGCAAAGTCCAGACTACCGAACTCCCCAAGCAACCCAAGCTCAAGAAGAAGAACGAGCTGGAGAGCTCTCTCCTCGAAGCCATCGAAGAGCACGGCGAATAGCATGAGAGAACTAGATACCCTACCCACGGTCAATAAGCGATGGGCGACTCGTTTGGCGGTGATGGCGGGCTTCATGGTTAGCGGCTGCGGGGCTTCCTCGCTGCCTCCCCGACATCAAACACCTCCTGCTCCTACTGTAGCTCCACAACCAGTCCAGGCTGATCCATTGCTTCAATCTTTAAATAACTTTAGGCAAGGTGTAAAACACCATAAAGCGAAAATACTGATGGGCGCTTGCGTGGGGTGGCCAGACGAAGGCCAAGGGCTGGCTATTACTCTTAATCCGGGCATCGCTTCCTATAGAACTTCTAGAACTTCGAAAACTAAACATAACTACTACGTATTCACGGCTACAGATACCGCATACAACCCACCTCTACAGCAAATGAACGGGCCCGACGTGAATAATCCGGAAGTAGCCGTCAAAATTACTCCCTCTCAAACGGCAAGAGGCGGCTTTCGGCGCGAGCTAACCGCAACTATTAACCATGATCCTAATCACCAGCTTTATTACGAGGATTCTCAGAGCAGACAACCTGTCATGGATACGGCGTTGGTCGACGGCCCTCCTACGCTTCTGTATCTCGGCCAGGTATGCAGTGCGCTTAGCCGGCACCAGCCTATTCCGCCCAACAGCACTAAGTTTTGAGTACCGAATCCTTTTCGCCAGCAATGTAAATTAGCACTCTTGACGCATAATTTGCCAGTGGCAGATTATGTAGACGCGAGCGAAGCGTCCTCTTGAAAACAAAATATATTTTGGCACTCGACAAGGCCGAGTGCCAAGTGCTATTATGGTAGTAGGCTAATTTCCAAAACTTGACGACTAAGAACGCCGCAAAAAGGAGTAGAGCTAAGCTATGATGCCGAATTCCCCAGATTTTCAAGAGTTTCTGAACCATTTGACGAATAACGCGCTGCAAAGCTTGAAACATGCCGACGCTATCGCGCGCAGCTTCGGCAGTGCTTACGTGGGTACGGAGCATCTACTGCTCGGCGTGCTGGCCCAAGATGGCAGCATGGGCGCTAAAATTCTCGAAAGCGCCGGTGTGACGCTGGACCGTGCTCGCTTGGCACTCAACTTGACGCCCAAGACCCTCGTTATCAATGTTGGCGCCAAGGGTCTCAGTGAGACTGCCAAACTGACGCTCAAGATGGCCTATGATGTTGCGCAGGACTACAGTCAGGAATATTGCGGTACGGAGCACATTCTCTACAGCATTCTCTCGCAGAAGAACGCCCGGGCTACCATCTTGTTGCGGGATATGAATATCGACGTCGAAACCATGACTAACGAGCTGGAGCAATTCCTCAACCACCAGCAGTACGAAGAGAACGAAGTCGGCGGTCGTCGCCGGGCTGGTAAGAAGGGCAAGAAGACCGCCCTTGATTTCTTCGGCACTGACCTAACTGCCCAAGCCCAACAAGGTAAACTCGACCCGGTTGTTGGCCGCGAAAACCAGATTCGCCGTGTAATCACTATCCTCAACCGGCGCACCAAGAACAACCCCGTATTAATCGGTGAGCCTGGTGTCGGCAAGACCGCTATTGTTGAAGGTCTCGCCCAGCGCATCATAACCGAAGATGTCCCTGACAGCCTACTCGACAAACGTATCATCATGCTTGACTTGGCCGGTATGATCGCCGGAACCAAATATCGCGGCGAGTTCGAAGAGCGCCTCAAGAAGGTTATGTCCGAACTCGAAAAGGACAATAAGAGCATCGTTTTCATCGACGAGCTGCACCTGATTGTTGGTGCTGGTGCCGCTGAGGGTGCTATGGACGCCGGCAACATCCTCAAGCCGGCCTTAGCCCGCGGTAAAATCCAGGTTATCGGTGCCACGACCACAGTTGAGTATACTAAGCATATTGAGAAAGATGCCGCCCTAGAGCGCCGGTTCCAACCCATACAAGTGCCAGAAACCACGCCTGCTGAGACCTTGGCCATCCTGAAAGGTTTGCGCAAGCATTACGAGAATTTCCACGGCGTCAAACTCAGCGACGAGGTATTGGAGGACGCTGTCACCTTAGCCAAGCGTTACATCAATGATCGCTTTATGCCCGACAAAGCTATTGACCTGATCGACGAAACCGCCGCCCACCTGCGTGTCGACAAGGCCAAGACTAGCCCCGAAGTCCGTAAGCTCCAGAAAGAGCTGAAGCTGGTTAACGCCCAAATCGAAGAAGCCGTCGAAGCCGAAGACTACGAACGGGCTGCCAAAGCCAAAACCCGCGCTTCGCGGATTAACGAGCAGCTGACGAAAGAACAGGCCAATAGCAAGCAAGCGAAGCGTCTCATAGTTAGCAGTGAGGACTTAGCCGATGTGGTAGCGCGCATGACAGGCGTACCTGTCAAGAAGGTTATCCGTAGCGAAGCCAAATATCTATTAACACTGGAGAAAACGCTCAGCAAATATATCGTTGGCCAAGCCGAAGCCGTCGAAGCAGTGGCCAAGGCCGTGCGCCGCAACCGCAGCGGTATCAGTAGCGACAAACGACCCATCGGTTCCTTTATCTTCCTCGGCCCGACTGGAGTAGGTAAAACCGAACTGGCCCGGGTGCTGGCTCGTGAATTCTTTGGCAGTGAAAACTCGCTGGTCAAGATTGATATGTCGGAATTCGGCGAGCACCACAACGTCTCCCGCCTAGTTGGCGCGCCGGCCGGCTATGTCGGCTATGACGAAGGTGGCCAGCTGACCGACAAGATTCGCCGACAGCCCTATAGTCTGGTGCTGTTCGATGAGATAGAGAAGGCTCACCCTGATGTCTTCAATATGCTATTACAAATGCTAGAAGATGGCTATCTGACCGACGCTAAGGGCCGGCGCATCGACTTCACCAACACCATTGTCATCATGACCAGCAATGTCGGCGCCGATAAGCTCCAGAAGGAAGCTAACCTCGGTTTCCATGCCGCCAATTCCGACGAGCTAAAAGATCTTGACGAGCTGCACGAGCGTAACAAAACCCGTGTCCAAGACGAGCTCAAGAAGCTACTTCGCCCAGAACTGCTGAATCGTATCGATAAAACCATTGTTTTCCGTGCTCTGACCCAGAAGGACATCTACCGGATTATTGACCTGCAGATCGACGAGCTAAAAGACCGTTTACAGCGTAAAGGCCTCAGCCTGCAGCTCAGCAGCAGCGCCAAACAGTATCTGCTGGAGCAGGGCTATGACGCCAAGAATGGTGTCCGGCCACTGCGCCGCCTCATCCAGGACACTATCGAAGACCACTTAGCGCTTGAAGTGTTGGACGAGAAATACGCAAAAGGTGATATTATTCAAGTAGCCAGCAAAAACGGCGAACTTGCGTATGCCACCGCCACCGAATAACCAAACAGCAGCAATAACCAACGGTCCCATGTCGTCTTCGGTTGCTCCCCGGTCACGGCGAAAGTGGCTGGAAGTGTCCGTGGCATTGTTGATCTGGCTAGTGGCGTTGACGCTGATCCTCGCCAATCGCCAATCTTTGTCTGACTGGTGGCGTCTACGAGACTATAATCCACCGGCGTCCGTTAGCCGCTTGGCCACTCAAGACACCATGGATGGCTATGCCCGCCATCTGTTCTACTTGAACCGTCCGCAATTGTTGCCGACAGTCACCAGTTTTCGTAAGTTTTGCCCAGAAAACGAAAATACTATTGTGTTGGGTTGCTACCATTTGGGCCAGAACGGTATTTTTATCTATAATGTTTCCGACCCGACGCTGGCTGGCGTTCAGCAGGTTACGGCGGCACACGAAGTGCTGCACGCGGTGTATGCCAGGCTAAGCACCAAGGGCAGAAATTACGTTGATGGCTTACTGGAAAACTATTACCAGCACGATTTGCACGATCCGCGGGTCCAAGCCGAGATTAAGCTCTACCAGCAAACCGAACCGCACGACGTCATGGATGAGATGCACTCGACGTTTGGCACCGAGATCGCTAATCTGCCCGCGCCGCTCGAAGCTTACTATAAACGCTTCTTTACTAATCGTTCAGCCATCGTGGCTTACGAGCAGCTCTACGAGGGTGAATTCACTAGCCGGCAGAATACTATGGCCCAGGACGACCAACAACTGGCAAATATGAAGCAGCAAATTAGTGCCCAAGAGACCAGCCTTGGTACGGCGCTCAACCAAATCAATGCTGACCAGGGCCGCCTGAATAGCCTACTCAGTTCTGAGCAGACCGTTGCTTATAACGCGGCTATACCGGACTATAATAGCGAAGTAGATGCTTACAACAACGGAGTAGATAGTTTACGTTCCGCTATCACTGCCTACAATCAGCTGGTCGCTGCCCGTAATCTTGTGGCCGGGCAACTAACCACACTCGACAATGCTCTTGATACCCGACTACCCACTCAAGCCACTCGCTGACAAAACCGTTTGTTTGAAGGAATAGTTAATTGAAGAGATGCTACACTTTTAGTACATATAGGAGGAAAATTGGCCAAGAAACCCGTCACTAGATATGTTTGCAGCAATTGCGGTGCCATAAGCAGTAGTTGGAGTGGCAAGTGCCCGCAATGTGGCGAATGGAATACGCTGGCGGAGCAATTGCCGGCGGCGACTGTTGCCGGCAGTGTCTCCAACGGACAACTGCTGAGCACGCAATCGGTGGATACGTCGGTGGCGGCCGACCAAGCGCGGCTGATGACCGGTACGAGCGAGATTGATGATGTTTTCGGCGGTGGCATCGTGGCCGGCAGCGTGAATCTTATTGCCGGACAGCCAGGAATAGGCAAGAGCACCTTATTACTACAGTTAGCGTATGCGGTGGCCGCCAAACAGCCAGTGTTGTATGTCAGCGGCGAAGAATCGGCTCACCAAATCGGGCTGCGGGCAGAGCGGCTGGGCACCATACGGCCAGAATTGCAGCTAGCTACCAGTACCATGGCGGACGATATCGCGGCTACCATTGCTAGCGGCACTTACCGGCTGGTCATTGTCGACTCCATTCAGACGGTTAGTTGTAACGCGATTGCTTCGGCAGCCGGTACGGTATCACAAATCACTAACAGCACGCAGCTGCTAACCTTGGCCGCCAAGCAGTCCAACACGGCTGTTATTCTCGTTGGCCACGTTACCAAGGAAGGTGCCATCGCTGGGCCGAAAGTGTTGGAGCATGTGGTGGATGTCGTATTGCAACTGGAAGGTGACCGCTACGGCGGGTTCAAGGTACTGCGAGCTGTCAAGAATCGTTTCGGTTCAACAAACGAGGCTGGTATTTTCGAAATGGTTGAGCAGGGCCTGCAACCAGTCAAAAACCCCTCGGCAGCCTTGCTCGCAGAGCGACAGGTCAGCGATGGTTCAATTGTACTGGCGACACTAGAGGGAACACGCCCGTTGCTCGTTGAAGTCCAAGCGCTTGTCAATCGTACCAGCTATGGCTACCCCAAACGGGCGGCCAGTGGCTTCGACCTCAACCGGCTTAATTTGCTGGTGGCCATGTTAGAGCGGCGCACCAAGCTAAAGCTCGCCGAGCACGATATTTATATCAATATCGTTGGTGGTATCCAAATTCGCGAGCCAGCAGCTGATCTGGCTATTTGCTTGGCTATTGGGTCAGCAGCCAAGGGCTTGCAGCTCAAACAAAACGCTGTTGTCTTCGGTGAGGTTGGCCTCAGTGGCGAAGTTCGACATGTACCCTATGCCGATAAGCGTCTGGCCGAAGCCAAGAAGCTTGGCCTAGCTGGCGCTATCGGCCCGCAGCAAAAAGCCGGCAAGAAACTAGTCGGTTTGCATGGCGTAACTGACGTGCGCAGCGCGCTTAACCAGTTCCTCGAGAAAGACTAGGCTAGTGTTTGGCCTATTCGTCTCCTTAGCTTTGCTTGGTCTGGCGGCCATTGACCCTATTGGTATCGCGGCGATGCCTATCTTGCTGGTTCAGGCGCGTCCGCTTCGGCGAAGTTTCACTTTTCTTGGGGGTAGCTTTGTCTCGCTGATGCTAATGGGGTTATTATTCGCTCGTGGCGCCGGTGCGGCAGTTCTACGTTTTGAGAATGCCCACGCCTGGCTAGTGCCGAGCGTAGAAGTGTTGGCAGGTTTGGTTCTGCTGGGTATTGCCGCTACACTGCTTCGGCAAATAAAAACCGGCCGGCTATCTGTTGAGCCGTCTACTGCTATGGTCAAGCGACTGCAGTTCGGCGGTACACGCTTGTTTGTGCTCGGTGCGCTACTGGTGGCCGTCCAGTCTATCGCGGACGTAGTTTTCGTAATTGCTATGATTCGTATCGGCCAACTTAAGCTATCGGCGATTACGCTCACACTAGCTGTGGCTATTTATGCTGTTACAGCCTTAGTCTTGCAGTTTGCTGTCATTGTGGCGTATTGGTTGGCTCCAGAGAAATATAAACGCCAAACCTTAGCCAGAATCCATGACTTGCTCATACGATACGCCAACCAAACGCTTATCGGCGCCAGCCTTTTACTCGGTTTCGGGCTGCTGGTAAACGGAGGCCTTATAATAATTGGCGCACCGCATCTCTAACTACTCAATTAGGGCAAGCGTGGGCCCAAGGCTTTAAGGGCCGCTAACTGTAACCGGTGAACTCTTATCGCCGCTGCTGTCTTGCATGAAAATGCTATTGCTGTTGGGGCCCGGGCTGAGACCTGTAACGGTACAGCTAGTTCCGCCAACATTCTGACAACTACTTGATGCGGTGCCATTGAGATACGCCGTGAAGCTGCCAGTGCCGCCTGTCCACTGGACTGAAGCGCTTGTGCCACTGGATCCTACTGAAGTAATGCTGAGCGGGCTAGTGACGCTGTATGTGAATGGAGTGCTCTGGCTACCAGAATAGAGGACACTGTCAGTTATCGTAGCCATCAAGGTCCCGCTGCCGGATGACGATGGACTATAGGGGAAGGACACGGTGCTTGGTGAGTTGCTAACGTACGCGGTATGAATGGTGTGGCCGCCAAGACTAAAGACGACGGTACCGGGAAACTCCGGATACTGCGGATCGCTGAGCGGGTGCGTGCCTTGCGTCACTGTGGCGGTGATAGTACAGCTGGTTGTGCACGCCGATGGCGCGGTTAGGGTGACGGTTGGCGGGCTATCATTGCAGTTATGGACGCTGTCGGTTGCGGCATTGCTGGCCGCGCCGCTACTGTTACTCCCGGTACTGCCAATATTTGGTTGGCCGCCCTTGAAAATGTCGACATTCCAAGTCGCAACATTGCCGTTATAGATAACTTCCTTGGCGGCAGCCGGTGTACAGCTGGTGGCCAGCTCGTTAGAGACTTTGTCGATAGTCGTTGAGGTTGCCTTGCCAGTCGTGCCACCAACATACCAAGCAGGATAAATATCATCAGTAGGGCTCGGCTCCTCGTCCCCATAGTGAATGTGATTACGTACCACGAATGCTGGTTCGGTTTTGATATCCGTGGGCTGTGTCCAGTTATTGGGCTTAAGGTTGGCATGCGCGTATTCC
>DATHNF010000058.1:0-4376 GCA_035486285.1 Verrucomicrobiia bacterium
CGCTTATTACCGCGGCATGTACCCGCTGATTCCGTTTATTCTGGTGTTGATAGTTGTCGGGCTGCAGCTTATACCATTCCTGATTGGCTCGGCGCTCTACAGCTTAATTGTCACGAATGGTATTGCTACCAATCTTCCTGAGAAGCTTGTCTGCGCCTTGATCTTTGCCCTCTTTGCCTTGTGGAGTCTCTACATGATTAGCTCATCACTGTTCGCCCTCTATATTGTCACCTTGCCGGATATGACGCCGCGCAAAGCGTTGCGTTCGGCACGTGAGCTGGTGCGCCACCGGCGCTGGACAGCGCTGCGCAAGATCCTCTGTTTGCCGATTATATTGCTACTGGCGGCCGCCATCATTATGCTGCCCATTATTATTTGGTTGACCCCCTTAGCGCAATGGATTTTCTTCATACTAACGATGTTCGCGGTCGTGGCCGTACACGCCTATATGTACACCCTGTACAGGGAGTTATTACGTGAGTAAGAAGCAAACTGCCCAGAAGAGAATCGAAAAGCTGCGTGATTTGATCAATGATTATCGCTATCACTATCACGTGCTCGACGAGTCAATCATGAGCGAGGCCGCCGCCGATAGCCTGAAGCACGAACTGTCTCAGCTAGAGGCGGAGTACCCGGATCTTATCACGCCCGATTCACCTACCCAGCGGGTAGCTGGCGCGCCATTGCCTGGCTTCACCCAGATGGAGCATAGTTCGCGGATGCTGAGCCTCAACGATGTATTTGATGAGGCCGAAGTCCGGACCTGGCAGGATCGAATTATCAAATTACTACCGGCTGGCACTGTCGTAGAGTATTTCGCCGATATTAAGATGGACGGTCTAGCCTGCGCGCTGGTCTATGAGAACGGCGTGCTGGCTCGCGGTATCACGCGTGGCGACGGCTTTGTCGGCGAGGATGTAACTGCCAATATTCGAACTATCGACTCTATCCCGCTCAAGTTGCGTCATGACAAAAAGTTTCAGCAATTCCTGGAAGGCCGTACCGAAATCCGTGGCGAGATCGTTATGTACAAAGACGACTTCGCCAAACTTAATGCGGCCCGGATCAAAGCAGGCAAGCCGCTCTTCGCCAATCCCCGCAACACTGCCGCCGGCACCATCCGCCAGCTTGACCCGCAGTTGGTAGCTAGCCGGCCGTTACATTTCCGGGCGTACGATCTATTGCGAGATGTGCCAGATGAACTGCCAACCTATGCTTATACCTACCAAGCGTTGCGCTCGCTCGGTTTTTTGGCCAGCAAAGATGCCACCGTGTTCAAAAGCATTAAGCGACTCATGCAGTTTGCGCACTTGTGGGAAACCAAGCGCCAGGAGCTGCCGTTTAATACGGATGGTTTGGTGGTAAAGGTCAACGACCGGCAGCAGTTCCGTCGTCTAGGTGTGGTTGGCAAGGCGCCGCGCGGCGCTGTTGCTATAAAATATGCTGCCGAACAAGCCACGACTAAGGTCAAGGACATCTTCGTGTCGATTGGCCGCACGGGTGCCGCGACGCCAGTAGCCATGTTGGAGGCCGTAGTAGTTGCCGGCAGCACCGTTCAAATGGCGACGTTACATAACGAGAGCGAGGTCAAGCGCAAAGACATTCGCATTGGCGACACCATTATTGTCCATAAGGCCGGTGATATCATTCCCGAAGTGGTAGAAGCGCTCGTTAAGTTACGCGATGGCTCCGAGAAGCCTTTCAAGATGCCTACACACTGTCCGGAATGTAGTACTAAACTTGTTAAGTATAAGGCCGAAGACGCTGTCTGGCGTTGCCCAAACGAGGCCTGCCCCTCAAGAGCCTGGAAGCGCATCGAGCACTTCGCCAGCAAGGCGGCATTGGATATCGAAGGCCTTGGCGAGAAAAACGTCATTAGCCTTATCAACGCCGGACTGGTTAAGGATCCGGCCGATATTTATACGCTCAAAGCCGAGACTATTATCGAGCTGGAACGTTTCGCGGAAATTTCAGCCAACAAACTGGTTGCCGCTATTCAAGCCAAGAAGACACCACCGCTGAGCCGTTTCGTGTATGGCCTCGGCGTCCGCCATATCGGCGTCCAAACGGCCGTTGACCTGGCTAACCACTTTCGCAGTCTAGAGGCTGTTAGTCAGGCAACGATCGACGAACTGGCAGAAGTCGAAGGTGTCGGCGAAGTAGTGGCCGAATCGGCCGTGGAATGGTTTAGCGAGCCGCGCAACCAAGCTTTGCTGAAAAAGTTTAAAAAACTTGGCGTCTGGCCGCAACCGGTCAAGCATGTCGGCGGCAAACTTAGCGGCCAAAATTTCGCCGTTACCGGCAGTTTGGACAGTATGGGCCGCGAGGAGGCTGGGGAACGCATCCGGGCGCTCGGCGGCACTTTCCAAAGTTCGGTTGGCAAGGACACTGACTATCTAGTTGTCGGCGCTCATGTCGGCGCTAGTAAGCTAACCAAAGCCGCCAAACTTGGCACCAAGCAGCTCACTGAGGCCGAATTCCTAAAGATAATTGGAGCCTAAAATGACGGATAGTAATCACGAACTTGCGTTAAGCACTGGAGAAGTCACGGCAGCCGAGGCGCTAGAACGCCACGAAGCTGCGTGGCGGGCCGTACTTGACGCGCAAGAGCTGCAGGCATTGGGCGGCCAGGTAATCGCGACCACGCTGAGCTGGAAGGTCAAAGATAAGGCCGAACTCTTCGCGATCCTGCAACAGAATGCTACCGCAATTGAGCAAGTGCATATCGGGACGGTCAATGACCGCTACATTGCTTCGGCGGCCCTATACGAACCATTCAGGGGTTTACCGATTCTGAAACTTCTGGAACGGCGCCCAGGGTCGGTTGACCCGCTTGGTTTGGATAGTGTCGATTATCTGGTAGATGACTTAGAGCTGACCTTTGCCGCCTTTCAAGGGGCCGGCCTGGACATTGTCAAAGAGCATAATGATATGCACGATTGGCTATCGCTGCGCTTCGGCGCAAACCAAGAGTTCGAGGCAAAGATCACCGATCATCTAGTGCTAGCCGTTGGTGTCAAAGAGTTGCAATTGGCAAGCCAGCAAATACTGAGCCGGCTACAAGCGTGACGGCTGCTGTTGAATCTATCTAGCTGCCACTTCGCCAGTATGCTATAGTTTTTAGCAATAATGCGTAAACGCAATGGAGTGCAGCTAAACTGTTTTTCACCGCCGGTGATGGTGGCGACTATGGTGACTGAAACAGCGCTAGCGACCTATACTGTGTGGCGTTACAAGATGACACCAACCGTGCGCCTGGCGACGGTGACCCTTCTTATGTTGGCGAGCTTCCAGTTGGCTGAGTTCTTCGTCTGCACCGGATCTGTCGGGCATGCTATTGCCTGGTCGCGGATCGGCTTTGCGGCGATTACTGTCTTGCCGCCGTTGGGTTTACACCTGATGCATAGCGTTGCCGGCAAGCCAGGCCGCCGGCTCGTCGCTACAGCCTACGCGTCGATGGCCGCTTTCATAATTTTCTTCTTGGCGTATCCGGATGTCTTCGCCAACTACCAGTGCACGGGTAACTACGTTGTCTTTCACTTGCGACCGCACGCTGGCGGCCTCTACTGGCTGTACTATATGGGCTGGATCTTCACCAGTATGTTCTTAGGTGTACAGTGGGCCAATGAGTTTAAACGGCGCGGCGAAGCTAGTAAGCTGAAGGTTGTGCAGGCCTTGATTATCGGCTGGCTGGTATTCCTGGTGCCTACCGCCGCGGCTAACATTGTCAGCCCAAGTACGCGCAGCGGTATTCCTAGTGTCATGTGTGGCTTCGCTGTCCTGTTTGCTCTGATTCTGGCGCTCTATATCCTGCCTCGGGTGGGCGAAGAAAACCGTTTGGCATCACTCCGGATCCGCCTAAAGTAATAGCCGCCTGGCCAATGCCTGTATTTGACAAAACCTGCTATATTAGTTATGCTTAGAACAGATCGTGCGCACCGCGGCGCGTGAAACAAACATTTTTCAAAACAAAAATATCGCCCGCCGCCGGGTGGGCGCGCACGAAACCACAAGAGCCAGGCCCGAACAGCTTGGCTCTTCTGTATCAACAACTGCTAAGCTATAGATTAAGCGTCAGGCTTCACCATGATCAAATACTTCTATAAGAGTTTGCGCAGCACCGCGCTCAAAGAGCTAACCGAACCGCAACGTGGGACGTGAATTCACGCCGAAGCGCCATCAACATCAGAGATCGAGCAGTTGACCAAGCGTTTCAACATTGAGCTTGGCTATATCGAGGACGCCCTTGACGAAGACGAAATGCCACGCCTGGAACGGGAAGGTGACCAGAGCTATATCTACGTCCGCTTCGCTTACAAAACTAGTGATGGCGATATGGACACCGCACCGCTGCTGATCATGTTTGATGCCGAGCA
>DATHNF010000059.1:0-7628 GCA_035486285.1 Verrucomicrobiia bacterium
CCTGCTCAACAAACAGGAGAACCAATGCGAACACGCTGTTAAAATCCCGTATGATGAGCAGCTGGCAGTGCGCTTTTCCAAATCTTTACCGTTTACACTAACTGACGCCCAGCGCGTAACGGTTATGCGTATATATAAAGACCTCCAGAAGAGCCAGCCGATGAACCGCTTGGTGGAAGGCGACGTCGGTTCTGGCAAAACCGTGGTAGCGACCATGGCAGCCTTAATGGCGTTGACGCAAGGCTGGCAAGTCGCTTTTATGGCGCCAACTGAGCTACTAGCCCGGCAGCATGCCGACACTATCCATACCTTGCTTAAGCCGCTGCACAAAGAGCCGCTCGTTGACCTGCTGGTCGGCAGTCTCAAGCCGGCGCAGAAGGCCAAAGCCCGTGCCGCCATCGCCAGCGGCCAAGCCCAGTTCGTCATTGGCACCCAGGCACTCATCCAAGAACACGTTGACATGCGCAAACTGGCCCTGGTTATTATTGACGAGCAACACCGTTTCGGCGTTGATCAACGCAAGGCTTTGATGGCCAAGGCCGGGCACATGCCGCATGTTCTTAGCTTGACGGCCACGCCCATTCCCCGGTCGCTGGCTTTAACACTCTACGGCGAACTTGATGTGTCGGTCTTAGCCACCAAACCAGCTGGCCGCCGACCGGTGCAGACACGCATTGTTTCGCCTAATTCTACTCAGCAACTGTACCAAACGATTGATAAAGAGCTAGACGCTGGCCGCCAAATGTTTGTGGTTTGTCCCTTGATCACGGATTCGGCCGTCCTAGACTTCAGCTCGGCCGAGAAGATCTATGAACAGTTTAAGCGCAAAGATTTCAAACATCGCCGCGTTGGCCTGCTGCATGGCAAACTTAAACCAGCAGCCAAGCAAGGCATTATGGAGCAATTTGTCCGACACGAACTCGACATATTGGTCTCTACTACAGTTATCGAAGTTGGGGTTGACGTACCGAACGCTAGCATTATGCTCATTGAGAGCGCTGAACGCTTTGGACTAGCCCAGCTTCACCAGTTGCGGGGTCGTGTTGGCCGCGGCCAGCATCACAGCTACTGTTATTTGATGCTCGGCGATTCTAAGCCGCCGAGCCGTCGCTTGCGGGCTCTTGAACAGTCCAGCGATGGTTTTAAGCTAGCTGAGCTTGACCTGGAGCTCCGCGGTCCCGGCGCTATTTATGGCACCACACAGCATGGCCAACTTGATTTGAGAATTGCCAAGCTGACCGATGTCAAACTGATCGCGGCTGCCAGGACGGCTGCCCAAAACCTGCTCGAAAGCCAAGAAAATTTGTTAAAATACAAACAGCTCATGGCGCACGTCAACCGCTTGCGGGCGGTCACTAACCTCAATTAGCGAAAAGCAAAGAATCATACAGCAACATGCATCATACATCTAATGACACAAACCTGTTAGCAGGCTCCTTGCAGTTGGAACGTTAAGAGATGTACTCAGGATCAACCTTTACGTCTTTTTCGGGGCGTCTGTTGGGCGCGCACCAGAAGATTGACCGTGTAGCTCGGCGGCAGCTTGAACATTTGCTGCCCCGCAATCATTTCCCTGGAGTCCACTCTATCTTGCACTTTGAGGGCGGCAATGGCCCGGACGCCATTAAGCGCAAAAGTCCAGCCAAAGACGAGCCGTGGCACTATTTGCAGCCATTTGACTTGAGTGACACGCAATTGATCTGTCTCATCGAAAACCATTATCACAAGCTGGTAATTGCTCTGCGGGCTAATGACAGTGTCCGGGCTGCCTTTGAGGCTGCTTGGCTGGCCCACGCGGTAGTCGATGGCTTAACCCCGGCGCACCACTATCCGTACGAAGAGAAACTAGTTGAATTGCGTGGCGGCCGTAGTATTACCGAGCGCACGACTATTGGCAAAAAACTGATTATGCCTGGCCGCAGCACTGGCCACCAGATTAGCAACAACTGGAAGATGTGGGGGCCCAAAGGCTTGCTGACCACGCATGCCGCATTTGAGCTTGGTGTAGCTGTATTAATCGCCCCGCTCAAGTTACGCCGTTCATGGCCTACAGCTGATAAGATCGCCGCCTTCCAGGCTCAGTCGCTTGGCGAGTGGTTCCGACATCTCGCCCAAGACATTGCCCGACTGGAACTGTACGATACGTTCTACCGGTCAGGTTGGACCATACCATTGGCCCGGCGGGTACGCCGTCAACTGGCGCCGGCCCTAGTTCAGGCCGTAGCCCTTGTCTGGTACGGTGCCGCCCAAGAAGCCGCCCAGTAATTACATGCATGCCTGCCAGAGCGTTTCTTAGTATTAGCTGATGCCTGTTGGTATAGTTTGTTCGTATATACTACTCCTATGAGAATCATTGCCGGCTACCTCGGCGGCCGCACTTTCGTCAGTCCAGGCGGCCACCGTACTCATCCGATGAGCGACAAAGTCCGCGGCGCTATCTTCGGTGTGCTGGGAGACATCAAAGGCCTAACTGTCTTAGACGTCTTTGCCGGCAGCGGAGCGCTAGCCTTTGAGGCTATCAGTAGGGGTGCTAAAAGGGCGCTAGTTATAGAGGTCGACAAGCGGGCTCACACTGTTATTGCTGAAAATATAAAAGCGCTTGGCGTCGATAACCGCGTCAAGGCAGTGCGTGCTTTCGCAGGCGCATGGTCAACCCGGCATCAGGCCGAGCTTTTCGACCTGGTATTCGTCGACCCGCCCTATGACAATATCCCCTACCGTGACCTTAAGAGCCTGCCGCGCCACTTAGCCGATGGCGGTACCCTCATACTGTCTTGGCCGGGTAAGGCCGAACCGCTCAAGTTTGTAGGGCTCAAGGCCGTACAGGCCAAAGATTACGGTGACGCCCAACTGGTCTTTTATCAAAAAGTTAGCTAAAATACTTCGGTACCAGCTTTGCTCCGCAAAGCACAAGCCCGGGGATGTGGTGGAATTGGTAGACACGCTAGTTTTAGGAACTAGTGCCGTAAGGCGTGAAGGTTCAAGTCCTTTCATCCCCACCAGGAGCCGAAAAATATGTCACGACAGCACCATGTTATTTATGTACCCGGTATCCTAGATAATATTTTGCATATTCAGAGTACGGCCGTCAAAAGTTGGCGGTTATGGGGCGTGCGGGGGCATTGCCACGTTATGTCGTGGCTAGGTAGCGAAGAAACGTATGAAGCGAAATTCCAGCGTCTACTCGATCGCATCAACAAATACGCTGCCCAAGGCCATAGTGTTTCCCTGGTAGGCGCCAGCGCAGGAGCTAGCGCGGTTCTTAATGCCTATGTTGCAAATCCGGCAGCAGTCACAGGCGTCGTGCTAATTTGTCCCAAGATTAACAACCCGGAAACCGTCAGTGGAGAAACGTATAAGAAGAATCCGGCTTTCAAGGAGTCGTTGGAGCGCTTGCAAGCAAGCTTGAAGAAATTAACCGCAGAGCAGAAAGCCAAACGAATAATCGCCTACTATTCGCCGTCCGATGGCACCATACCCTACGCTGGGAGCGTTATACCCGGCGTTCCGGAAAAGCGTTTGCCGGCCATCAAACACGGACAGGCCATCGTGTACGCGATAACTTTCGGAGCTCCCAGTTTTATCACTTTCTTAAGTGTTTGCCCAAAGTGTTAAATAATCAATAAATTCATCTATAAATCTTTGCTTGGCTGCTGGGCGGCAGCGTATAATTGGTCGTATTATGGTTGCCAACCCGCTCGCTACCAAAAAAGACGTTGAAGAAATCGTTGGCCGCGTCGTCGGCGAGCTGATTAGTGAAGCCATACGGCTCATTTCCGTCGAGTTTAACAAGGTCTACGTCCGTTTTGAACAGATTGATAGGCGTTTTGAACAAATCGAAGCTCGTCTGGATCGTATGGAAGACAGGCTTGACCGGACGGCAGCCTTGGTTGACCTGTACACTGTCGACATCCGGGCACTCCAGCGCAAAACCGCCTAAAATTTGCAACAATTGACGCAAGTAGTATAATAATTCACACCTATGTACAAGACATTTCCGAGCCAGCATCATCTACATCTTCTGCCGGAGCGACGCGGTTAGTTTTCTTTTGCCTACAAATGCTGAGACGCCGGACATCGCTCCGGCGTTTTTGATTGGTACGTAACATTTAGAATTTAGAAGGAGAATCAGCCATGCAAGGCCTTGAGAAAGAATTTAAGAGAGCCCAAAAGGTATTTATTCCAAAGGGCGAAAACAGAACACGAGTCACTGAGTTGATGGAAGCTAACGGCGTGATCGTGCCGGCGTTTCCGGGGAGGTGTCTTCACGGTCGCAGCTGACGGTAAAAGCTTTGGTCTGCGCCGAGACAAAGACATGCCGCTACTGCTGTTGCGGTCCCGGGCAAGCCTAGGCTTTATGGGCAGTGACAAGTTCAATGAACTTGATAGCCGAACCCAAGAGCAGTTGCAGTTTGCGCCGTTGATACAGACGAATATCGAGTTCATCCTGGCGACGCTGAGCCCGCGGGCATCACGGCTTGACGGTCAAATTGCCAGCGGCGAAGACCTGACCATCGCGACCACCTATCCGAAGAAAAGCCGGTGGGTAGCGGCCAAGCTTGGTTGCGGCATCCGTGAAATCGTACCACTCAACGGTGCCGTCGAAAGCGTTCAGCTAGACGATCCGTCAATTGATGGGATCGTTGAAGTTATGGATAGCGGCGATACACTTCGCGATAATAGTCTGTCGATTGTTGTTCGTGATTTAGGTTTTGTAGCCATTGGGGCGGTATGGAAGCGGGAGGGCAACTAGTCTACAATGAAGGAAACTATGGCACTATCCACACAACCATATAAAGGTGCGCGGGATTTTTATCCGCCAGATAAACGTTTGCAGAAATATATGTTTGGCAAGCTGCGCGAAGTGGCGGAGCGCTTTGGCTACGAGGAGTATGACGCGCCGATTCTAGAGCCGTTAGAAATCTACCTGGCCAAAACCGGTGAGGAAATCGTCAATGAACAAACGTATGTCTTCGAGGACCGGGGCGGCCGCAAGGTGGTCATCCGGCCGGAGATGACGCCAACAGTCAGCCGTATGGTAGCCGCCAGGCGCCAAGAGCTAGCCTACCCGCTGCGCTGGTACAGTATCCCCAACCTGTGGCGTTACGAGCGGCCACAACGAGGACGGTTGCGTGAGCACTGGCAGCTCAATGTTGACGTCTTCGGCATAGCTGGTATCGAAGCTGAGCACGAGATCATCACACTGGCCAATGCCATGTTTAAGGCCTTTGGCGCCACACCCGACATGTACGAAATCCGGCTCAACAGCCGTAAGTTAATAAACGATGCCCTCTCTGATTACCTTGGCTTCAATACAAAGGAAGCGCACGCTATTAGCAAGCTCATCGACCGGATGGCCAAAATGGACCGTAGCAAGTTCATCGCTGCCGTTGACACTGTGTGCAGCCCCAAAGCTCGCGAGAACGGTACGGTCGAAAAATTACTGGCTTTGCTAGCTGTCAAAAACACTAAGCAACTACCAACTGAGCTCAAGCAGCATGCTTCGGTGGCTGAACTTCAGCAAGTATTAGACCAATTGGCTAAAGCCGGCGTCGAGAATGCCACGTTCGACATTACCTTGATGCGTGGTTTCGATTACTATACCGACATTGTGTTTGAGGTTTTTGATAAGCACCCGGACAACAATCGCTCGATGCTCGGCGGCGGCCGCTACGACGGTTTGGTCGGGTTGTTTGGCGTTCAGCCAGTCCCGACTGTTGGCTTTGGCTGGGGGGATGTAACATTGGCTAACTTCTTAGAACTGCACCATCTGTTACCGGACCTACAGCCCGAAACTGACATCTATGTTGTACTGGTTGGCGCCGTTGCCGAAGCTGCCCAGAAGCCAATTACCCAACTCCGTGAAGCCGGCCTAAACGTAGCTGTTGATTTCTCGGGCCGCAAGATTGGCGACCAGCTGAAAACTGCTGACAAAAAAGGTATAACCTTCGCCGTAGTTATCGGCGAAACAGAGCTGGCAGAAGGACAGTTGACGCTTAAGAATCTTGTTGACGGCAGCGAAGATAAGCAAGGCCCGGCCCAGGTCGCGAAAACCGTCACAGGTGACAAGCAGAAAGCCTAGCCTAGATACGCATGACGGCCACCAATCACGCCCTGACAGGTGCCCTAATCGGCTTGCTGGTCGGGGAACCATTACTTGCGGTGCCCTTAGCTGTCGCTTCTCATTTTGTGTGTGACGCTTTACCACATTTCGGTAGTAGTGCTCCGGTTGAAGTCGTGTTGAGATCCCGCTGGTTCCGTAACTATCTCGTCGTTGATGCCAGCCTATGTTTTTTGCTTGTAGTCTGCTTGGGGGCATATCACCCGCAGCATTGGTTGTTGGCCGCCATTTGTGCCTTTGCGGCCGCCTCACCTGATTTCATTAATCTCAACAGTTTTGTGAAAATCCACCAACGCAAAAAGTGGCGGCCGGGCTGGTTTACTAAGCTCACGCTTGATATTCAGTGGTTTGCCCGGCCTGTCGGCGCGGTGGTCGAAGTCGTCTGGTTTGCCTCTGGAATTACGCTGTTAGTGCCGTTTTTACGCTGGGGCTAGCAAGAAGGGCGGTAAGCTGGTACACTAACTCCTTATGCAGGTAAAAAAAGAGCAACTCAGCCCCACCAAGCTAAAATTGAACATTACCGCCGACCAGCAGATACTGGACGCCGTTAAGCAGCAGATTTTAAGCCCATTGTCCAAGAATGTTAAAGTCCCCGGCTTCCGTAGCGGCAAGGCGCCAGCCCACCTGGTCGAGAAACAGCTTGATCAAACAGCCTTGCAAACACAGTTCTTGGATGAAGCAGTCAACCAGTTGTACGCCGAAGCCACGCGCCAGGCGAAAGTCCGAGTTGTATCGCAACCCCAGATTACCCTGAGCAAATTCGTACCATTTACGACACTGGAATTCACTGCCGAAGTCGAAGTTATTGGCGACGTCAAGTTGCCTGATTACAAAGCCATTAAGTTGGCGCCCAAGAAAGCCTCGATCACTGCCAAGGACGTCGATGGCGTACTGGATAATTTGCGCCAGCGGGCCGCGACTAAGCAGCCGGTGAAACGGGTTGCCAAGGAAGGCGACGAAGTAACGATTGACTTCGCTGGTACTGACGCCAAAACCAAGGAACCAATCCAAGGTGGCGATGGCAAAGACTACCCGCTAGTTCTTGGCAGCAAGACTTTTATCCCTGGCTTCGAAGACGAGCTTGTTGGTGTTAAGGCTGGTGGCAAGAAAATGTTTAGTCTGACATTCCCCAAGGACTACGGTACGAAGGCGCTGCAGGGCCGCAAGGTAGCCTTTGCCGTCACCGCTACTAAAGTAGCGGAACTTACCAAGCCTAAGCTTGATGATACATTCGCCACCACAGTCGGCTCCTTCAAAACCCTTGCCGAACTGAAGAGTGACATCAAAAAGCAACTGACTGCTGAACGCCAGCAAGAAGCCCAACGCGATTATGACGAAGCACTGCTGACTAAGATTGCCGCTAAGAGCACGGTCGCTATTCCCTCCGCCTTGCTCGAGGAAGAAATTGACCGCCTCGAAGAAGAAGAGAAGCGCAATGTCGTGTATCGTGGTCAAACCTGGCAAGAGCATCTTGACCAAGAAGGCCTGACAGCCGAAGCTCACCGCG
>DATHNF010000060.1:0-9682 GCA_035486285.1 Verrucomicrobiia bacterium
CCGAGTAAATCATTCGGCTTTGCTATAATTAATACCCAATGGCCAACAAAAGCCCGACTTTGCAAAAAATATTGCCCTACATATTGCTCATTGGCAGCATAATCGGCTATATCTGCGCCTTTATCATCATGTTCGAAAAGGTGCGCATTCTGAATAATCCGCACTATATACCGTCCTGCAACCTCAACCCAATCATCAGCTGCGGCAGTGTCATGCAGAGCAAACAGGCTAACGTTTTTGGCTTTCCCAACCCATTTATCGGCCTTGGGGCGTTCCCAGCTGTGGCTGTTGTCGGTGGCGCCATGTTGGCCGGTGCGCGCTTCAAACGCTGGTTTTGGCTGGCGCTCTTGGGCGGTCTTACGCTAGCAATGGCTTTCGCCTACTGGCTTTTGTTCGAAAGCGTGTACCGCATTCATGCGTTGTGCCCATACTGCCTGGCAACAGATATAGTAACGACCCTTATATTTTGGTATGTCGTACTGTACATTATTGATCAAAAGCACATTCGTGTGTCAGCCGGCAGACTACAGCGAATCTATGGTTGGATTCGCCGGCACCACCTTGATCTGCTAGTACTTTGGTTCGTTATTATTACCGCCTTTATACTGAAGCATTTCTGGTATTACTACGGCCATCACCTCTAAGTCATAGGCTGACTATGCGTTACTATAGCTACATGGTGCCGAAGAAGATACGCCATCATTACATAAGTATCGGACTAGCAAGTCTGCTTCTTGCCTTTGGCCTGGCGATAGCTCCTAGTATTCATTTCAGCAACAATATCGTCGATATCTCATGGCCAAACTGCAAGCATGCTGCAGTCTACGCCCAATCGGGCATTGTAGGAGTCACCGGCGGTTTGGATTTCCGGCCCAACCCTTGTTTGAATGACGAGTTTGGCTGGCTCAACCATGCTGCCCTATACATGAATACCGGCTATCCGGGCGTCGGTTATGCCAGGCGGTTTTCGCATACTCCACAGCAGTGCCAGGCAACGGCCAGCCGCTGCCTGGCCTATAATTACGGCTATAATGCCAGCCTCTACGCCATTCATTACGCCGCCAGCCGCAATGCTCATAGCAATCTATGGTGGCTCGATGTCGAAACAGAGAACAGCTGGTCGACCAACACGATACTGAACAAAGCAGCGTTGCAGGGGGCAGTGGACGCGCTAAAACAAACGATACCCTTCGTCACGATTGGTATCTATTCGGATGGGCAGCAGTGGAGCGAGCTGACAGGCGGTTGGCATAATCATTTGCCGAGTTGGATGGCAACAGGAGCCGCGCAACTTAGTGCCGCCCGCTCAGCGTGCCAAGCGCCGAGTTTTGGCGCCGGGACAAACTGGCTCGCCCAATACACACCCAGGAATGTAGACATTAATTATCCGTGCAACGGCCTGTTCGAGCAACATCTACTACAGTGAATATTCGCATGCCCGCGATCTCAAGAAAATAGAATTTTGGCGTAGTGCTATTCGCTGCGCAAGGCTTCAATGGGATCTTTGCGAGCCGCTTTGAAAGCAGGGAAGGATCCGAAGACAATACCGACTAACAACGAAACACCGGTGGCTAGCGCAATAACTTGCCAGCTAATGAGTGGCTGTAAGCTAGTTGTCAGACGCAAGGCAACATCCGCCAACAGCGCCAGAATCACGCCAATAACACCGCCGGACAAGCTCAAGACGGTGGCCTCAATCATGAATTGGCTGAGGATCTGCCGGTTGGTAGCACCGACAGCTTTGCGAATACCGATCTCATGCATACGCTCGGCAACAGATACCAGCATGACATTCATGATGCCGATACCGCCCACCAGCAATGAAATGGCTGCAACACCGGCAATCAGCCGGGTCAACAAGTCCAGGATATCGTTACTGCCGGCTAAATTCTGGTTACCCTGCAGCACGCTGAGGTTGCTCTGGCCGCCATGCGACTGGTTCAGCAATCGCTTGATGGTAGCCGCTACTTGACCTTCCTGGTTGGCATTGACCGGTTTGGCCAGGATCTCATACGTTGTCGCGGTATTGTTTGTTAGGGTTTCGGCGACATCATTAGGGATGAAAATCGCATTGTTAAAATTAGCTTCTTGACCAAGCGGCGTGGTACTAAACTGATTAAAAATACCGCTGACGATAAACTGTTGGCCATGGAAGCTAAAACTCCGCCCCAGCGGCACATCCTCATTAAACAAAGCCTCTGCCGCGCCTGGACCGAGCACCGCCGTATTAGTGCCAACATCACCGGCGTTGAGGAACGTGCCAAACGCCATGGACTGGTTAAGCAAACTCGACAAGTCACTGGTAGTACCGATCACGAAACCGTCATTAAAGGGTCCGTTATCACCGCGAATGCTGCCGGTTACGACCGTTAACGGTGCGCTGGCGGCCACGTTCTTAGTATGGGCGACAGTCGCCAGGTCGTTGACGGTTAACGAGCCGCTGATATTGAAGCTGGAAAGCAAGTTGGCAGTACTATCCGGTTTGGAACTACCAGTCTGCAACTGCGCGGGCCGGATAGTAATCAAGTCTTTGCCGAAATGATGAATCTGGCCACTGACCTGCTGCTTAACCCCTTCGCCAATGCCAATGACGGTAATGACTGAGGCCACACCAATAATGACACCGAGCATGGTCCAGAAACTGCGCAACTTAGTACCGCGAACCGAGTCTAGTCCAGCCTTGAGGTGCCCTCGGGTCAATGTCCTCATCGGGTAGTCCTCCCGCGCGGTGGGGTTTTAGACAGCTTGGAACGGCGGGATTTGTTGGCAGGTTTCTTGCGTTTCGGGCGGGCAGCGGTTTTGTCAGGCAGGGCTTTCATAAGTACCGATACTCCGGCCAGGTCATCCTCTTCACTCGTAACCGGCAAGGTATACAACACTTTCCGGGCGGTGCTGGCAACTCGCCCTAATGCCGTCTTCTCGTCATGAATGATAGTACCGTCGTGCATGTATACCACCCTGGTTGCGTAGCGAGTCAGTTCCGGGTTATGGGTTACGAACAAAACCGTGTTGCCAGTTTTGTGAATGTCGGCCAGCAACTCCATAACCAAACGAGAGCTATCACTATCCAGGTTGCCAGTTGGCTCGTCAGCAATAATTATCTTGGGATTGTTGACCAGAGCACGGGCAATAGCAGCGCATTGCGCCTGACCGCCGCTCAATTGGCTCGGCAAGAAGTATTCACGGCTCTGCACGCCAACCCGCTCCAGCATTTGGCTGGCCAGCTTCCGCCGCCGGCTGAGCGGAATACCCTTGTAAGCCAGCGGTAAGGCAACATTTTCGAGGGCAGTGAGTCGTGGCAACAGATTAAACGACTGGAAAATGAAACCAATAGTATCGCGCCGAATCTTAGCCGCTTGCCGAGTCCGTAAACGAGCGACCGCTTTGCCATCCAGGCGGTAATTGCCATGACTCGGCCGATCTAGCAAGCCGATAAGATTCATAAGCGTACTCTTGCCACAGCCGCTCGGACCCATAACAGCCACGAACTCACCGCGCTCAATAGTCAAACTGACTTCGTCGAGCGCCAAGGTAGTGGCATCGCCGAAGCCGTACAGCTTGCTGACGTCTTCTAGTTCTATGAGGGCCATTCTTCTATTAGTGTAAACCTCTGCTTGCAGTTTTCGCAAGGTGTTTTCTAGTAATTTTCAGGTTTTTTATAATTTGGGGCCTGATTTGCCTCCAAACTTTGTATAATAGTCAAGTCCTCATAGCCACGCCCAAAATTTTGAAATCTCCGATTTTGAAATTTTGAGAGGAGAGGCATAGCCGTCAGTCGAAGCTTTTGCCGCTAGGCAAAACGAGACAGAGGCGTAGGCCTCGACGAAGAGGAGGGGTCGCATAGTGGTCTAGTGCGCCGTCTTGGAAAGGCGGTATAGGGGCAACCCTATCGAGGGTTCGAATCCCTCTCTCTCCGCCATCTTCACGAAGTATGAACACCCAGCCGCAAAGGGCTCCGGGGAGCCAGCTTGGCTCTTTGGAGCCCTTTGTGCGGCTTGGGCCTTGATGGCCTCAGCCTCAGCCAGCACGTCCTCGGCTAGGCCGTCGGCCAGCAGGACGGCGTAAGGCTCGGTCAGCTCGGCGTCGGTGACGTGGGCAACAGTCTGGCTGGTCGTCAGTCGCCGCACTCGGCCTCGTTGCCTTGCTGGTCGCTGTCGGCGTGCTGCTTGCTGACGGCAGCAGCTCCCGAGGTAGGTCTACCGATCCATCGCAGGCACAGCTGCGCCACCAAGCGGAACAGCAGCTCACGGGCGACCAACCTTCCACGATGGCACGCACGGCTTCACAGCGCCGGGCACGCCGACCTTTGACGCCCTCGTCAATGCCAACGGGCACGTCGGCGACGAGCAGCGCTTTGTCCGGGTCGAGACTTCGCTGACAACTGATTCCCAGCAGCTATGGCAGCTTCCAGATAAACACGTCGCGCAGGCTCGCCTACACGAAATTGTTTGGGTGCTCGTCTACGTTGACAACAATGCTGTCCCAACGCCGCGCTGTGCGCTGAGCGGGCCATATGTCGCGACGGATACGCGGCTCAGGGTGGCCGTCTGGAACTCGGCGGACGATCACCTGCACGTTATCCGGGCGTGGCTGTCGGCCAAGAATGCGCGACCAGCATGGATCACCGACGCCGTCGCGGTGCTTACTCCTGGCGCAACCACGCTTGAGCCGGACAGCTCGATTAGTAGAGAGTTTTCCAAATTGTCTCCACAGTTTCGCAGCGAACCCACCATCAACGTTTCATCGCTCCTGCTTTACCCCGGCATACTCGTCGGCGGTAACAGCCTAGTCGGCAGCTGCTGGAATAACCGTTACTACTTGGCGCTTGGCTTTCGTCAGACCTAGCGGGTATTGTGCTATGGGTGAAAATATGACATAATGCTGACATAATTAGGAGTACATTTTATGGCGCTTGCCGAAACGATGGCACCCGAACTGCTTAGCGGCTGGCCCTTTGGGAGCTACGGTCTGACAGTCGAGTTTGTCGCCGACAGCCTCCTTCGTCAGCTATCGCTGGGGCGACGGCGGGATCAGGAAGGCTGGCAAGCGACGGACACGAAAGCGTTTGGTGACTGGGCAGCGCTCGAACTGCATGTCGAGGGCATGGTCATTCCGCCGTCGCTCGACACTGAGCGACGGCGCGAGTTTCAGCAGTCGTGGCAGGCATTTCATGCGGCGCTGCCGTTCAATGAAGCGGAAGGCAGTTGGCTCTGGAAGAACTACATGCGTCGCTCACCTTGGAAGGCTGATTCGTATGTCGAGATGTCCGCTCTTATAGCTGACGACGATAGCGAAGCTGAGATTGTGTCGGCTGGCATCCGACGGGTAGTCAAGGCGCGCGAACTGGCGAGCCGTTGGGTGCCCTGGCGCTCAGGCAGCGGGGCCTATGAGGGCCAGGAGAGCGTGGCGCTGGCCCGCGACGCCCTGGCTTCGATTGTGCTCCTGATGCATCCAACGGGTTCACTTCCGAAGTCATATTTGCGGCGCAGCACGAACCATCGTCCGGCGCGGCACGCGCCATCCGCTAAGTGCCCACACACCCAGCACTCCCCGGCATGACCTCCCGCACAGATTTGTGCGGCTGCCCGGAGCTGCCAATCAGTGCTCTGAGCCGTGCGGCGTCACTCGATGAGACGTTGCCCATGCCGCTGATCGCTTCGCCAAGCGAGAATCAGCGTGGGAGAAGGCCGGCGAGCTCGCTAAGACACAAACCGGCATCGCGCTCAGACATAGTAAGTCTACGGGGTCGGATTCTTACCGAGTGGCGACACTATAGGGAAGCGTACAAGGATCTCACCGCCGCGTTTGCCGACCCTGATAAGCCACCCGCAGAAAGTGTGGCAACTCTGGGTGCTTTGCTGTTGAATAAGTGGATCCGTGGCGAGATGTCACGGAGCACCGCTTTCAGTGAATTTGACAAGCTAGAGCAAAGTTCGCCAGAGAACGTTTGGACGGCTTATTACCGCGCCGTATGTAATGTATACCTTGGAAACGAGGAGGTAGGGTTTCGAGGATCGGAGGAACGAGCCCTACATGTCAAGCCCGCGATTTTTCTTGAGGTTATCGAGGCATTGAAACAAGACCCCCACGATCAACGCTTTCAGAAAACTCTCCACACAATAGGAAGACTTGCAGTAAATGAGAAAAGATAATATAGTTGGAAAGATGGAAGGCTTGCATTCGACAAGTGGCCGCCCGGAGCACCATCGGCCCTATGGTGAAGCCCCGGCCCTCTTAGGGCTGCGCGCAGCCGATCTCCTATATGACCTGTGCGATGTCCCAGCGTGGACAGAGGGTCAACGCTGGCGTTGGGTTCAGAGCGATCGCTTAGCGCTCATCGGCTGGCAAAACCTCGAAGCCGAAACCCTCGATGCCCTTGCAGAACCAGGGCTCAACCGCAGTCAGGTAGGCGACATACTCGGCCTGCTCAGCGATTTCCACGTCGCGGTGCCGTTTGACGAAGCCGAAGGCACTTGGCTGCTCAATGTTTGCGGCGAAGCGCTTGAAAAGGGAGAGAACTTGAGCTTTGTTCGGAACCGTAGGCCAGAAGAGATTGTCTCGGCAGGGCTGCGCCGCGTGATTGACGGGCGTGATCTCTTGCGGCGCTGGTGGGCGTGGCGTAGAGATACTGATGAGTTCCGTGGCCAAGGCACAGTCGATATGTGCCGCGAAGCCCTGCGCGTACTGATTGAAACACTCTCGCCTGATCTGAACTTGCCGGAGGGTATCGAGCGCTGAGAATGAGCACGCCAGAGCCGTAAGCTAGCGAGTTCGCCCAACGCTGTCGATTCTTTGTCCGCGTGCCGCCTACCCCCCAGAGGATACGCGAAAGCCTCGCAAGAGCGCCAGACGTCTTTTTGGCGCCGGGGCGATTGCGGCTAGCACAGAAGCTCCGCGACCCCAAAAGCAAGGGATCAGACGCTCCCTAGACCGCTACAGCTGGGCCACAGCCAAGACCGGACGACGCCTAGTTGGGCGACATCGTCTCCGAGTTCGTCGTCATACGCGCTATCCCATTCAGCCGAACCGAAGGCGACGCTACTATGGAGGAGTTAGTGTTCGACCGAGGAGGTATGGCGATGGGCAAGGCGACGGCACTCGATGACTTTCTGGACACTCAACGGCTCACGCCATCCTGTCCATGTAGTTCAATACCTTCTGCACGCGCGAGTATCTCGTGGGCCCGGGCAGCAGTAATTTCGCTTTCAAATTCAGCATGGATAGACAGGGAATGGCCATTGACGACACTCGAACGGGCACAGGTGACATCGATTGGCAAGTCCTTTCGGGTGAGACCAAAGATTTTGCGCATTTCGTTTTTAAACTTAAGCTCTTCCGTGGTGTGGTCGCTACCGTCTTCAAAAGTTCCTGCCATGGGCGCGACGTTAAGCGCCGTAATGGTCGGAAATACCCGGGGCTGTGGGTAGCGGTTCGCCTGGCCATGCAGCAGCTCGTGCTCGCGCTTAATCATCTGACGAAGCTGATCACTATGCTCGTCAACTCCTCGTCGGCCTTGACCTGACGTCGACTGGTAAGAGCTAGCTGTTATGCTTTTGAGTCCGGCCTCTTGGTGCAGGTAGTGTAGAACAAGGGCACCGAGCGTAGTCGTACAGTTTGGTTTCGCGACAATGCCTAACTCAATAGTATCAACTACTCCGGGATTAACTTCGGGAATAAGTAACGGCACCCGCGGGTCTTGCCGCCACGCCGATGAGCTGTCAATAAAGAGCGGCCCTTGCTGCTGGATGCGCTCGGCATGCTCTTTTGAAAATTCAGCCGGCGCCGCGTTAAAGACTATGTCTAAGCCCGAATAATCAGCTTCAGAAGCCAACTCGATAGTAACTTCTCTATCGCCTAGCTCGACAGTTTGCCCAGCAGACCGTTCACTCGCAAAAATCCGCATAGCGTCAAACGGGAAGCCTCGGTCCAATAGAATCTCGCCCAGCTTACTGCCAACAAGCTGATAGCCAACAATGCCGATGTCTACGGGTTCTTTTCTTGCTACAGCTTCCATAAGTTACCTTATTCTACAATGAGATACCGGCTTTGGCTACAACTCGCCAACAGGCGCCTTTTTAAACAGCGTGGTACAAGTGTTACAATTATGGCTATGCTTATTCTGTCTTTTTTCTCTTGGTGGTATGGGGCAGGCTGGTGGTCAGTGATTGATAGTTTCAAGCCACGAGTAACTGGCGTCCAGGAAAGCTTCTCGGTAGGACAGCTGCTACGCACCTTGTTCGCGCCGTGGCGGCGAATTATTACCTATCCCGGCAGCGATCTGGGCCAACGCTTCCGAGCCTGGGGCGACAACGTCTTCAGCCGGGCAATCGGCTTCGTGGTCCGCTTGTTTGTTTTGCTGATAGCCCTAGTGGCTTTGGTGTTGGTCGCCGCGCTAACCGCAATCGAGGTTGTCGTTTGGCTATTGCTGCCGATAGCCATACCGGGGTGCATCGTAGCGGGGCTGGTTATATGAACGAACTAATTAGTTTGGATTCGACACGGGCCCGCGAGGCACGACTCAGTAAGGCCATTGGGAACACCGGCTTCTGGCTCCTGACGGGTATTGGCAGCTTGTTCGTCTTGGGGGCCGTAGCCGCTGGCTTTACGATTGGGCTGTGGGTCGCCTTGCTATTGATAGCCCCGGCAATCGTATGCTACCTGCCGGCAATCTGGTGGAAACGCCAGCTGTCTGTCGTGCCACCGATCGGCAAGAACCTCGATGGTCGTTTGTCGGTTGATGTACTAGCCAGGCTAAAGCCCGGCACGCCACAGCAGCCGCAGACCATGCTTATGGCACTGAACGGCCACTGGCAAACGAGCTTCATTCTTGACCATTTGCTGCTGACAAGGGACATGGTGCTGCCTCAACTCAGCACTGAAACGGCACAACTTGGCCAGGCGCTACAAATAGCCGCCACGCTAGCCGACCACAACAATAGCGCCGCTATTGAGCCCGGTTTCATAGTAGCCGGATTACTCATGACCACACCGGCGATCGGCCAAATGCTAGTCCAATTCAAAGCCCAATCTGGTGATATCGAAGCCATCGCCAACTGGCTCGGTCGGAACCTGGAAGAAGAGCGCTTAGCCAAGAAACGGACATTCGGCGGCATCGGGCGTGACTGGGCGTTCGGTTTTACGCCATTACTCGACCGCTTTGGTCATAACGTCAGCCTCAGTATAGCCAGACATGGCGCGCATTTCGGTTGGCTGACGCACTCGGATGGCGTGCTGGCTATTGAAGCCGCGTTAGCCAGCCGGACTAGCGCCATAGCCCTGATCGGCCCTGACGGTATTGGCAAGACCAATAGTGTCTACGCACTGGCCCAGCGGCTCATTGAAGGCAACACTAATCGTAATCTGGCCTACCACCAGGTCATCACGCTCAGCGCCACCGACATTACCTCCAACGCCCGTGGGCCAGGGGATCTGGAGCACATTATGATTAGCTTAGCCAACGAAGCAGCACACGCCGGTCATGTCATTCTCTTCTTTGATGACGCGCAGCTGTTTTTCGCCGATGCGCCCGGCGCCTTTGACGCCACCCAAATCCTCCTATCTATCGTCCAGTCCGGGGCAGTACCGATGATCTTCGCCCTAGCACCCAATGACTACCAGCGGCTCAAGACTCGTAACCAAAGCCTGGCCGGTCTACTAACGCCAGTCGTACTGCAAGAGCTGC
>DATHNF010000061.1:0-24872 GCA_035486285.1 Verrucomicrobiia bacterium
CGCAGCATCGGGTGTGGGGCGTGCCGTACAGCATCGTGGCTTTTACGAATCTTAGTCACGACAATGCCGATTATCATGGGACATTTGAGAGGTACCGGGCGGCTAAACTTATGCTGTTCCAGCAGTGTAACCGCAATCGGCGCGGAAAACGGATTGGGGTAACTAATGTTGACGATCCCAATGGCGAGCTATTCGCGAAGGCCATTGCGCATCCGGTGCGCTACGGGCTGGAACAGGGGGATTTGCGGGCGCAGAACGTCGAATTGTTGATGGCGCAAAGCCAATTCCGGGCAGTAATTGGCGACGATGCCTATGATGTAACCACGCATTTGCCAGGTACTTTTAATGTCTATAACTGTCTGGCGGCTATCGGCGTGGCCCGGGCTGTGGGGTTGAGCAAGTCACAGATTGAGCAGGGAATCGCCAGTCTGAAAAGCGTCGATGGGCGTATGAATAGCGTTGATGAGGGGCAGGATTTCAGCGTCATTGTCGATTACGCTTGTACTCCGGTCGGTTTCGAAAAAGTTTTCGCGACTGTTGGGCCGCTGGCGAAGAAGCGGGTTATCACGGTTTTTGGGTCTCCTGGTCGGCGGGATGAATTGAAACGGCCATTGCAGGGTGAAATTGCTGGCAAACACTCTGACATTGTGATCCTGACTGAAGAAGATGACCGTGACCAGGATGGTCAGAAAATCCTGGAAGAGATTGCCACTGGCGCCGAAAAGGCTGGCAAGGTACGGGACAAAGATCTCTTCTTCATCCACAAGCGGGAAGATGCTGTCCAAAAAGCTATCGATCTGGCACAAACAGGCGACATGGTTTTAATCCTGGGTAAAGGTGAAGAAACGGTAATTATTACGAACAAACCGGGCTTTACCCCCAGCCCTGGACATGTATTTAATGAAGCAACGGATACGATCAGGCGAGACTATAACGATACAGCTGCCGTCAAGGCAGCACTGCCCAAACGCCTGAAGAAGCGTTAGTTATCAAGCGTCAGCGTGCTGCAGCGGATAGAGCCGCCACCTTTGTGTAGCTCCGGCAAGTTCAGAGCTCTCGTTTGTAGGCCGTGAGCTTCTAGGGCGGCCTGGAAGACGGGTGCGTCGTTATTCATAATGACTGTTTCGCCTGTTGAGACTAGGTTTAGGGCGAAGCCCTTGAGCGCTTCGTGGTGCGAGACTTCAATCTTGTCAACGGCATCGTAGGTTCGTAGTAGTTTGCGGCTACTATATTTAAAAGCGGCAGGGCAGTAGGCGATTAAACCCTTTTGGTCAGCAGTGGGCCATTTGAGAACAGCGAGAGCCAGATCAAGGTCGTAGGTGGGGCTATCGGGTAGGCCGGTAAGTTTATTCTTCTTGGCCGGGCCGATGCCAAACCAGCGTGCTGGTTTGGTCTGAAGCGCGATAACTTCATGGAAGCCAAGCCAATCCTTAAGGTAGGAGTGGGCCGATATCGTGGTGCGGTAAGGCGACTGCACGAAAAGGGTGTCACCACAGGGCAGGGCGTCTCCCTGACCACTAAAGCGCTCAACATGGTCGGGCAGAATAAGCGGTTCTAGATTAAGGTTTCTGATGGCTTCTAGGGCGAAAGCTTCTTCGGGCTGGCGTTTGTTTGGCAGCCGCGACATCACAACTTTGCTGCCACGCGCCAAACCCCAATTGGCCACATAGACGCCATCTTGGCAGTTGTGCGGTGCCGGTATTTGCTTAACGTTGACGCCAGCTGTTTCGAGTGCTTGCTTCAACAGGGCATGCTCGGCTTTGGCCTGCGCGACATCTACGGGTACAGCAGCGTCCATAAGTTCATTGATGGCATCGTCATCACCGAAGTAATCGGCGCCGGACATCAACACAGTTTTATTAAAAGTTAGGCCCACAGAGGGCTATTATACTAGCTTGCGTCATAATCTGGGCTGTAGGTATTGTAAAATAATGGAATTTGTAGTATAATTACACCGTAATGCCTCACATTTCAGAAACAGGACCAACACACATAGATATTCCTGAACAGGTTCAAGGTCTATTTGAGCTTGGCTATATTGAGACCAACCCCTTGTTCAACGTGACTCACGCTAATCAGGACGCTACTCGGCGCTATGATCTGATACATCCCGACAGCGACATGCGTATCTTGTGGACACCTCCTAGCGATCCTGCGAGCATGGAGCTTATCGAAGCAGTGATTGGTAGCGAAGACCACCCTATCTTTTTCCCGCTACTCAGCCGAGATGCTACAGGTGATACGTATAAACTGCCGAACAATGTGCGGTTGCTGGAGAATACGCTTGAAACAAGTCCCTACATTCCGGAATATATGGAGCGCCTGGAGAGAAAAGCTAGAGCATTCATGGAGAAGCTTGCCATACTAGACGCACAAAGTTTTGGCTTAGATACGCTTGACCTGGTTATTAATCACAACGGAGACAAGCGGGACGACGTTTTCTTGTCTGTAGTACCGCCTGTCCAGCCTCCTACCGACAGCAATTTTAGTCTGAGTAACGCGTATAAGCTTCAAAAAAGACGGGCTATCCAGCGCGTTAGTAGTGGGGAGTCAGAACAATGACAACTTCTCGGGATACGTTAAGCCTAGATACTGCCGTTTACCAACCGAAGTTTGGTAGGCCTGAAGACATTGTCGAGTATAGTCACACTTTGCCAATGGAGCACCTGAGTGAAGCCTTGGGCATAGGTAGGATTGTGGTGGCAGAAGCGTTTCACCCAGTGGTGGCAGACGCTCGTAGCCTTGAAGTTTTTCAGGATAAACTGGTAGAAGAGCGCCGTTCTGCCCATGGGGTGACTTTTGGGCGCCTTCTTGGCGCGCATAGGCTTGGTGAAAAGGGCAAGGTTCGCCACGCCGAGTCTTTGCCAGTCGCGCTCAAGCCCTTCTCTTCGCCTGAGGATGCAGTAAGTGAGATGAGAGGTTACACAACGCTGCGGGAGCTTGGTGTACCAACATTTGAGCCCGTCGGTATATTTCCGGCTGCTACAGGTCGGCATGTAGTTAGTATGACGGTTAAAAATAATGGTCTAGTAAGTCTTGACCGCAATAAATGGGTAGTGGGCCGAGCCGTTGATTCCGAACAGACCATGCTGCAAGCCGAGCATAATAATCGCCAGGTCAAGGGTATTGCGGAAACCCTTGCCTATATACACGCGCATGGCGTATTTCATCCTGACGGCCAGATTAAAAACTATGTTGCTAACGCCGGTGACAAGATCGGGGTTATTGATACCGAGAAACAGATTACTCGGCCGCTCGGTGATGAGAATATTGCCGGCCTGGCCTGGGAGGACATGGAACAACTTGTTGCATCTTTGGTAATTGATAATTTGGCCGAGGAAACTGGAAAGACATTTGGCGTTGGTATGCTTGCTCACTTGCCACTCCATGTGGTTCGTTCAAGCATCGAAGAACTTATTATTCACCCATATTTAGCTCGGCTGGAAGGTATGCTTGATGAAGCCGGACCAGCACAAGCTAACCAAATTGAAATGTTATATGACGGTCTTGTAGAGAAGTTCTATAACGACGAGACCTGGCCCCAGCATCTTATAGACGCCAACTAGGCTTGACCTGTTATTGGCACTCGGGTATGATGAGTGCTAGAAGCAGGTGTGTATCTACGCGACAACGCCTGCCAAGGCAATCTAAAGGAGGTTTGATTGGATGAGTGCACCATTGCAACCATTGGGCGACTATGTAGTTGCGGTCGGCGAAGAAGCCGAAACTAAGACAGCCAGCGGGCTGTATTTGCCTGATAAGGCCCAAGAGAAGCCAAAAACGGCGAAGGTAGTGGCTATCGGTAAGGAAACCAAGCAGGTAAAGGTCGGTGACCGGATTGTTTATAAGAGCTATAGCACGACCGAAATCAAAGTGGATGGGGAAGAGTACATTCTGGTAAAAGAAGAAGACGTCTTGGCGACGGTTAAATAGGAGATTGATTGATGGCGAAGAAAGTTTTTTATGACGATGACGCGCGCAAGCGGGTGTTGGGCGGCGCGGAAATTTTATATAACGCAGTGAAGACAACGATGGGGCCGAAGGGGCGCAACGTGGTTATCAGTAAGTCATTCGGCAACCCGACGGTAACCCATGACGGCGTCACAGTGGCCAAGGGCGTTGAACTGGCTGATGTTGATGACGAAACGCTGGGCTACAAAGTTGGTGCGGAACTTATTAAACAAGCTGCTTCTAAGATGAATGACGTGGCTGGCGACGGCACGACGACAGTTACTGTCTTGACCTACCACATCTTGAATGAGGCCAACAAATTAATCGCAGCGGGCCACAACCCCATGTTGCTGCGCAAAGGGCTGGAGACCGCCGCCCAAGACGTTATTGCGAAACTAACGACGCTATCCGAAGACATCCAGGGCAAGAAGTCCCGGGTGGCCGAAGTGGCTACTATTTCGGCTGGCGACGCTGAGATTGGAGACCTGATTGCTGAAGTGATCGACAAGGTTGGCAAGGACGGCGTGGTGACGGTTGAAGAGGGGCAGGGTTTGCAACTCGAAGCGGAGGTCGTGGAAGGTTTCACCTTTGACCGCGGCTTCGTCAGCCCATATATGGTAACTGACACCGCACGCATGGAAGCAGTGTATGACAAAGCCGCCATCGTGATTACCGACAAGAAGATTTCTAGTATTCAGGAATTCCTGCCACTGTTAGAGAAAGTAGCGCAGACAGGGAAGAAAGATTTGGTACTCATTGCCGAGGATGTCGAGGGCGAAGCGCTTGGTACATTGATCTTGAACCGTCTCAAAGGAGTATTTAATACAGTCGCTATTAAAGCGCCAGCCTTTGGCGATCGCCGCCAAGATGTTCTGAACGACATCGCTATCCTGACTGGCGCCACGGTGATTACTGAAGATCGCGGCATGACGTTCGAGAACGTCGAAATTGACGTGGTCGGCTCAGCCCGCCGTGTAATTGTTAACAAGGACGAGACGACAATTATAGAGGGTGGGGGTTCGGCCGCTGAAGTCGCGGCGCGCATCAAACAGATTAACGTTCAGATTGAACAAGCCACTAGCGAATACGACAAGGAAAACCTCGAAAAGCGCCGGGCTGCCCTGAGCGGCAAAGTCGCCGTCATCAAAGTCGGCGGTGCTACTGAAACTGAGATCGAGGAGAAGAAGTTCCGGGTTGATGATGCCGTACACGCCGTCAAAGCCGCGCTGGACGAAGGCATCGTGCCAGGCGGTGGCGTAACGCTCATCAATCTCGTCAACGCAGTCAGTAGTGACAATAATGACGATACCTCTGTCGCGGCAGGTAAATTACTGCTTGTCCGGGCCTTGGAACAGCCATTCCGTATTTTGTTAGCCAATGCTGGTCTCAACGCTGACGAGTGGTTGCCACAAGTCAAAGCCGGCAAGGCTGGTCTCGGTGTTAATGTTAATGACCCAGTTAAGCTGGTTGACCTGAAAACAGTCGGTATTATTGACCCGGCACGGGTGACCAAAGAAGCTATTCAAAATGCTGTTTCCATTGCTGGCACCGCCACGACCATGGGTGCCTTGGTCGTCGATGTTCCGGAGAGTAAAGACAGTTCTGCCGGTGGCGCCCCCGACATGGGCGGCATGGGAATGATGTAGGCAGCTCGGTAGGAGAAGTCTCTAAACTCGGCTCTATACCTGGCGAAGTCTATTCTTTGCCGCCGCCGTAAGGGGTGGAGCCGTAGCCGAGGCTAGCGTGGCCAAGGTGGCTATCAAGCGACTTGCCGGTCAGCAAGCGAATAATGGTGGAGAACCCCATTATTGAGCCCAAGCCCAAGGCTAAGGTGCCCATGAACTCTTTGCGCGTCATTTCTTTTTGCAGCAGCGCTGTGACTGGTTTGCTCATATGTTTTTGACTTTTTGTTTTAATTTAGTTTACAAAGTGCAGTATAGACGGGCGGTTCATTACTTGTCAAGGCGGTTGGCTCGCAAGTTTAGGCGAAGTTATTGTTTGCCGGGCGCATGCCCGGGCGTCCAAGACCGGTGCGTATATCCTCAAAACTGCGCGATTGGGAACGTAAGGCATAGATTTGGCGCCGTGACCGTAAGGCGGGCAGGGCAGCCGGATTAACACCTTCTAATGACGATGCTTGGGGCAACCTGGTGGATTGGCGAAGTGTCTCGTGGGCAGTCTGTGAGCCTATGTTGGCTGCTGCCGCAAGTGGCGGCACGCCCAGCAATGGCACCGGCTGTAAATTAGGTAGCCGTGCCAACCGCGAGGCTTGGGCGGCCGCGTCTTGCTCGCGTAATAGTTGCGCGGCAGTTGTTTTACGGCTTTGGTTAATACAGGCAATTAGAACAATAGCAACTTGGTAGGCAATAATAAAGGGCCCGGCTACAAGTAGCTGGCTAATGATATTCGGCGTAGGATTCATCAAACCGGCCAGTACGAACGCGACTAAGATCACCCAGCGCTCGTAATGTAGCAGGCGTTTCGGCTTCAGCGGCTTAATGCGATTTATAAAGAGTAGCAACAACGGCAGCTGAAACAGCATTGCCGAGCCGAACATATACACAATCACGAAGCCCAAGTACGCCTGGATAGTGACTAGCGGTTGGATTTGAACCGTAGTGAATTGGTGTAATAAGAAGTGCAGCGCTGCTGGCAGACCGACGTAATAGCCAAAAACCACGCCCAGTGCTGCCAGCACGGAGGCCGCCAAACTACCAAATACTACGAAGCGCCGCGATTGGCGAGCGAGCAGCGGCTCAATGAAGCGCAAAGTGTTATAAACGATGACTGGCAAACTGAGAACTAGCCCACCGTACACACAAATCCGAAATAGGAAGTCAATGCCGCCGCCCGGGCTGGTGTAGATAAAATGTTGCCCTTTCGATGGCCGCAGTAAAGCAGCAACAACGTGCTGCTGCACGCTATAGATGGCGCAACCCCACAGTACTACCGAGCCGGCAATATAGTATAGCCGTCGCCGCAACTCTTGGGCGTGCTCGATGAAAGGTAGTACCGTTGACCCCCGAACTTCTTTCTTACGGGGTGGTGCTGCTCTCTGGTTGTGATTTCTCGACTTCTTTTTTGTTTTCATGGACATCTTCATTTAAGCCCTTACGCAGTTCACGCATGGAATCGCCGAGAGAACGTGATAGTTCAGGCAGCTTTTTGCCGCCAAACAACAGGAGCACGATAGCTAAGATGATTATTAGCTCTGGTGCGCCTAAGTCTAAGAATGCGAATTGTGTTAACATTGTTGATTACCTCACTTACTTTTTAATTTTGCCGCACGTACTCACGTGGTATCATAAGCATAATAAACTATACGACTAATAAATGAAATATGCAATATATCACAAACACTGACTTTTTCGCCCAAACCTACGATGCCTGTAGTTATGGCGGTTCAGCATATGGGAACAACACCTGTCAAACCACCGGTACGGCCAGCGGTAGCGGTAGTGGCTCAGCTGCTGGCGGGTTGCTGACTGATACCGGCTTTGACATTTTGTTAGCCGCAACGCTTGCCTGTACTATTATTTTCGTTGCCGTAGTGGTACGCATATGGAAGCGGCACGACAAACAGCCTTCCTCTCATTCCGACTAGCCCCAGCTCGCCATCAAAACCCCGTATAGGTAATTGCTTTATTTACAAATAACTGATATAATACCATATTCCTAGCAAGTAAAGTCTAGGGTTTTGGGAAGTTTATGTCGTTATCAAGTGCTATCGTTATGTCCGAAGGTGAGCGGCCCGTGGGCGTACACCGTCGGAGCATCAGGCTGCTACTACAAGTCTCCACGCTATTTATTCTTAGCGTGGCTGGCTTGTGCGCGTACGTATCACTAAACTATGCGCCGACGGTTAGCGCGACAGCTATAGCATCTACCCAACCTAAAAAGGCAGTAGTAAGCGCAAAACCTAAGATCGCTACAACAGAGCCACAAACCACTGCAGCACCAGTGGCTCCACCTGCCAGCGCGCCCATCACTACCGTGTCTTCTCCACTCTGTACGCCGACTAGCTACCAACTGCCGGCTACATTGCCATTGTCGCAGCCGGGCGTTCAGCAGGTTATTGATCCCGCTTCCAACTACACGGTCTATGGCCTGACAGCTTCGCAAGTTATGTCACAAGTTGCGCGCTGTACACCGGTGCATTCGACGAATGGTGTGTCAGGTACATTTGCGGCAAACACCGCCTACACGATCAATTGGAAAGCGGGCTATACAAGCAGCAGCGAAGGACTGTGTACACTGAATACTATTCAGGTTGGGCTACACATCAACCAAGTTTTTCCGGTTTGGCAACCAAGTGCTGCCGCTGCAGATTTGGCTACTCGTTGGCAGAGCTATATCAGCAAACTGCATGCCTATGAGAATGGCCATGTACAGCTTGACCAAGCGGCAGCCGCCACTGTATTCAATGATCTCCAAAACTTGCCTCCAACAGATTGCGGCGCTATCGCCCAAGCAGCATCAAACAAGGTAAATGCTGACATTGCTATCAATAACGCGGCCAATGCGAGCTATGACTCCAATAATGACTTCGGCATCAACCAGGGGATTACCTTATAGCTCATAGCTGTTCCGTGTTACAGAAGCTCGGATAACCGATGTGCTTTAATTGCTCAGCAAGACTCTGTTAAGGCTGGTATTCAAAACGATGGCAAAAGCGATACTGAGCAGTAGTAGCCCCAGCAGTATCCAGAATTTTGTTTTTTCACTCATGGCTTGGTCTCCAGGTTAGCAACAACGACCAGGCGGTCTTTGGGTAGCCATAACGGCGTGCAGGTGAAAAGGGTTAACTCTGGGTTCGGCGTGTTATTTTCGATGGCGGTATCGTTGGGCGGCACTTCGTTAATGCTAGCCACTTTGTAAACGTATCGATGATTATTCCAGATAACGGCGATATCGTCACCGACCTTTACTTTGTTCAGGAAATAAAACACGCCGCGCGGATTGGTGTAGGTAAAACGGTGCCCAATCAAAATCGTATTACCACCTTTGTCTGGCGTACTGCCTTTGGGCCAACGCCAGATGCCTTTGTTTAGGGTGGCGTACTGATTCGGGATTATCCCTTCAAGAATCGGCTGGTCAAGCAGCATGCTCGGGATTATGACACTATTGGGTTGGGGGGCCACCGGGGTTGGGCCGTGCCCAGTTTTGGGCGGTTGGATTTTGGCTTGTAGCTGCTGTTGCCGGCCTGACCGGCTATCCCAATGGAATAGTAGCCCGGGCAAAAATGGTCCGATGATAATGTAACTATTTATTAGTATGATCAGTACCAATAATATGGTGTTGATTTTTGCTAACTTCACCTACTTATCATACAGGTGCGGACGGCCTTGGACTACCGTAAGATATGATCTGCTTGGCAGGAGAAGTTTAATTCTCTGGATCTGGGTGCTGGGTGAAGTAATTGATTTCGTTGACGATGTCGAGAAGGGCTTGGGCGCGGGTTTTCTCGTCGCTAATTGCTAAGGCGGCTTCGTAAGCGGTCTTGATTTGACTCTGATCGTCACTGGCCTGAATCATCATCATGGTAGTACGGAATTTCTCCTCAGGTGACTGATCGAGGTGACCGACTAACGGCGACAATTTACTCAAAGCTTGCTGTTTGATGTCTATCAAGTCGTCAGTTGAACTAGTGGAAGCTGCTGATAGGGAAGGTGGTTCATCAGCCGTAGCCGTGTCGCTGACGGGAGGCGCGCTGACAGTGTCGTCAGACGGTTCACTAGCGGCAGCGCCCAACGGTGAACCTGGATGTTGCCAGGTCTGCTGTGTTGCTCCGGATGGCTGCTCCTCGTCTGGATTCACGGCGTGCACGACTGGGCTGTCGTCTGCCTGGTCATTGTCTGTTTGGTTATCGTGTTGCCCGAACATGTGCCCCCCCGAATCTGGCTGTGCCAATAATTTCCAATTTGCGTCTAACAATCTACAATGAGTATGATAGCAAAATTTATTTTTAAGCGATAGCTTTTTGGAGGGTATAATGCTTGATGATTTGAAGCTGATTCACGAGCGTGATGCCCAGGACACACTTGGTATCGCGGAGCGGCAATGGCAGCAGCTGGGGCATGCATTTGAAGTCCATCAAGACCAAATCGAGGTTAATAATGTCGTTTACGCCGGCATGGGCGGCTCGTCGCTGGCGGCGCTAGTCAGTACCAGTTGGCCTGGCCATGAGCTGCCATTTGAAATAGTGCGCGGCTACGATGTGCCAGAGTATGTGTCGGCGAGGACATACTTTATCGCGGCTAGTTATTCTGGTAATACCGAGGAGACATTGAGCGCATTAGAACAGGCCGAGCCCCGGGGTGCCAAAATTGCTGTTATTGCCGGCGGTGGCAAATTGGCAGAAATTGCCAAACAGAAAAATTATCCACTAGCTCTGCTCCCCAAGGCCGAACAACCGCGCTACGCCGTGCTATATAACCTAAAAGCGTTGCTGGTCTTATTGCAGCAAGCTGGCCTGCTACGCGATGGCGCTATGGAAGAGTTGGTGGAAGCTGCTGACTTCCTGAAAAAGGCCGTAGCGGCTTGGTCGCCGGTCATACCGACGGCCAAAAATCCCGCCAAACAAATAGCCCAAGAGGTAATTGGCAAGTCGGCCGTTATCTATGCTGGCCCCAAACTTTGGCCAGCTGCCTATAAGTGGAAAATCAGCTTCAACGAAAACGCCAAGCACATCGCCTGGACGGACCAACTGCCGGAGTTCAATCACAATGAGTTTATGGGATGGACCAAGCAGCCAGTCCACAAACCTTACGCAGTTATTGATCTGCGCAGCAAGCTGGAGCATCCACGTGTTCAGAAGCGCTTCGAGGTTACCGAGCGGTTACTCTCCGGTATGCGGCCCGCGCCGATAGTGGTTGATGCCCAGGGCTCAACCTTGCTGGAGCAGCTGTTATGGACCATCGCGTTTGGCGATTTCGTAACTATTTATACGGCGTTGCTCAATGGCTTAAATCCCGCTCCAGTTGACCTGATTGAGAAATTTAAAAAAAGTCTAGACGAGTAAGCATGTCTGATAACGGGCAACCACCGCAGTTTGACCCGACTAGTTTTAGCGTTGACCCTTATGTTAAGAAGATTGACAAACCCTGGGGCTACGAGCTGTACTGGGTACCGGCCGACGCGCCGTATATGGGCAAAATTCTGCATATCAACAAGGGCACGCGTCTTAGCCTGCAGTTACATGACCAGAAGCAAGAAAGTTGGTTGCTAATGCAAGGCCAAGCCGCTGTCATCTGGGAAAACGAACAAGGGGAGCTTGTGCAGACCAAACTAGAACTGGGCAGGGGATACAACACACAACTTGGCCAGCGTCATCGCCTGGTGGGACTCACCGATTGTGATGTTGTAGAGGTTTCCACGCCAGAGCTCGGTACTACCTGGCGCCTTGATGATGACTACGCCCGTCCACACGAAACGCCGGAGCAGCGGGATCGCGAGCGGCACTCCTAAAACTCTCATGCTTGCATCTGTTAAGTGTGCTTGGTATAAGTGTCCTATGAAATTGCTTATTGTCTTGGGAGCCCTAGCCGCCGGCTATTTGTATGTCTTGCTGCACACCACTAATATCGTCCTCAAACAAACCCAACAACTTAACACTCAGTACCAGTATGTCGCTAATCATGCTGACCAAATTGCTGCCGGGCAGTAGCGGTAATCTGGCCACACAAGTAATGCTTCGTAAGCGTAACCTTGAACTTGGTATAATTAATCGAGTATGAACACGCGGCGGTCGCCCCGCACTCAATTTATCTTTGCGTTGGGAGTATCCACGCTGGTAAGTGTCGCCTTGTTCGCATATGGGGCATGGCGTAACCGCAGCCTGGAATATGATTATTTGTCGTGGAACTTACTGCTGGCTTGGTTGCCGCTGCTTTTTGCGGTGCGGTTAGTGGTTGTGCTGAGGCATAAGCTTTGGTCTAGTTGGGAAGCCATGGCTATAACCTTGCTATGGCTGGTGTTTTTGCCCAACAGTTTTTATATGATTAGCGATTTTATACACCTGCAGGATGTGCAGACAGTGGATGTGCTGTACGACGCGGTAATGTTCACGTCGTTCATCTATACAGGGGTAGTACTTGGCTTTAGCAGCTTGTACCTCGTTCACATACAACTCAAACGGCGGCTCTCGAGTCTTTCGGCAGCTACTTGGATTGCCTTTACTTTGTTAGTTTGTAGTGCCGCTATCTATGTTGGCCGCGACTTGCGTTGGAACAGTTGGGATGTGGTAACAAATCCCGGCGGCCTGCTATTCGACATTTCTGACCGGTTACTGCATCCGTCAGAGTATCCCCAGATGTTCGTAACGATTATTTCGTTTTTCGTACTTTTGTTGAGCATGTATGGTCTGCTGTGGCGTGGTGCCCGTTTGTTACGACAGGTCAGGACAAACGCGGACCAGCCGCGCTAGTTAGAAGAAACATTCATTATCATCAGAGCTAACTTTGTAAAATAATAGCCGACCGGGCTCAAAGCTATATATACTGAACACATGAAAGAGAAACTCGAAACCGCTATTAGCGATGCCGTACAAGCACTGTTCGCGGTACACTTGACTATTGAATTGACCCGGCCGGAAGAGCAGTTCGGTGATTACGCGACGAATGTGGCGCTGCAACTATCTAAGCAATTGGGCAAAAATCCGCGCGAAATCGCCGAAGCACTGGCCGTCAAATTACGTGAAGCCTTGGCTGAACAAATACGCGAGGTTACTGTTGCCGGCCCAGGGTTCATTAACCTTATCCTGAGCGACGAGGCGTTGGCGCAATCGTTGCAAGCCAAACCAATCCAAAGCTTGGCCGGCCAGACCATTGTCGCCGAGTACTCAGACCCCAATCCGTTCAAAGTCCTGCATGCCGGCCACCTCTACACCAGTGTTGTTGGCGATGCCATAGCTAATTTGCTGGCGGGTGCTGGCGGCACGGTTCACCGGGTAAATTTCGGCGGCGACGTCGGACTACATGTTGCCAAAACTATCTGGGCTATCCTTTTTTATGAAACCAAAGGTAACACATCGGATGAAGAGCTAGCTTTACTCAAAACCAAAACATACCGGGACAAGTCGCTAGAGACTCGCGCTGCTTGGCTGGCGAACAACTATATGCGAGGCACAGCCGACTACGAAGAAGATAATGAAGATGCCAAGATGCAGATAGTCGCCCTCAACAAGCGGATATATCAGATCCATACCGATAATGACCATGATTCACCACTGGCTCAAATTTACTGGCTGGGCCGGGAGTGGAGTTATGCGTACTTCGACAGTTTTTATAAACACATCGGCACTAGCTTCGAGAAATATTATCCAGAAAGCGAAACGGCGCCGCTCGGCCTGCAAACCGTCCGTGATCACGTGGGAACGGTTTACGAAGAAAGCAACGGGGCAGTAATTTTCGACGGCGAAAAGTACGGCCTGCACACTAGGGTTTTCATCAATTCGGAAGGTCTACCAACCTATGAGGCCAAAGATGTCGGGTTAATTATGAAGAAATGGCAGGACTATCACTTCGACCAATCAATCGTTATTACCGGCAACGACATTATTGAATACATGAAAGTAGTGCTAAAGAGTATTGAGCAATTCAAGCCTGAGCTATCCTCTCGCAGCCGGCATCTAACGCACGGCATCGTGAAATTGACGGGCGGAACCAAGATGAGCAGCCGTAAAGGCAATATTTTGCGGGCCACCGACGTCCTTTCCGCGGCTCACGAGGCTAACCAGGCCCTAACTGGTCAGGGTAATCAGGAAACAGTACTTGGCGCAGTCAAATACGCCTTTCTGAAGAACCGCATGGGCGGTGACATTATTTATGACCCCCAGGAATCTGTCAGCCTGGAAGGCAACAGCGGCCCGTACTTGCAATACGCGCATGCCCGAGCGCGCAGTATTCTCAGTAAAGCTGATGCTCCAGCCCAGGATGATACCTTCAGCGATAAGCTGGCGCTTGAAGCTGGTGAGCGATCGCTGGCCCGGAAGATTTCCGAATATACAGAGGCGGTAGACAAAGCAACGGCCGAACTGATGCCCCATCATATCTGCGCGTATCTGTACGAACTAGCCCAGACATTTAATCGCTTTTACGAGCATAACCGAGTCATTGGTGATGAGCGCCAGGCGGTTCGTTTGTCGTTGGTACGGCGCTACGCTGATACTCTGAAAGCCGGGCTGGCTATATTGGGTATTGCATCTCCTAACAAAATGTAGTATAATACATTCAGTTATGGCAGCAAGACCAAGAAACAGAAATACCAAAACCAGCACAACCCGGAGCGTCACAGCCGGTACGACTGTTCGTTTCCAGCAACCCAAGAGCACGCGCAAACCCAAGCCGAAAACAGTGTCCGTCGTCGCGCACGAAATCAATCCAGCTGCCGGTTTCGTCAACTTCCTGCGCGAACACGCCGTAGTCGCGTTAGCTATCGGTTTCGTTATCGCCACGCAAGTACAAGCACTGGTCAAACAGCTTGTTTCCAGCTTCATCGACCCGCTATTCAAGCTGCTGTTTGGTGAAGCGCTAAGCCAGCGGACATTCACGCTGCATTGGCATACTCGGGCGGCAAACTTTGGCTGGGGTTCCTTCGTTTACGGCCTGTTGGACTTCATCTTTGTGCTAGCCGCTATTTACTTCATCGTTAAATTCTTTAACCTTGATAAGCTCGATCGACCTAAGAAATAATCCTGCCATTTGTCTTGAGTAGGGTATCGGCTCGGGCGTGTATACTTTAATTACATGCCAGACATTGCTGAAGACAAATGGAAAGATAAACTGACGCCAGAGCAGTATCACATCCTGCGCGAGAAGGGGACAGAAGCGCCATTTAGCGGTAAGCTACTGCACCAGAAAGGCACGGGCGACTTCGTCTGCGCGGCCTGCGGGAACATCGTGTTCAAAAGTGATACTAAATTCGACAGCGGCACTGGTTGGCCGAGTTTCTACGACATGGCCGACGAGCACGCCGTGACACTGACCGAAGACAAGAGCTTGGGAATGACCAGAACCGAGGTAACTTGCAGCAATTGCGGTAGCCATCTTGGTCACTTATTCCACGACGTGCCGGAGCAACCAACCGGCATGCGCTTCTGTATCAACTCCGCCGCCCTGGACTTCAAAGAGAAGAAATAACATCGCTGAAACCAAGTTGTGATACAGTTAATTTATGAGTAGCCAAAAAATAAGTGTCATTATTACAGGCGGTACGATTGACTCAGAGTGGGACCCCGCGGCCGACACGGCTGTTAGTCGGAGCGAATCCCTATTGCCTAAGTACCTGGCCAGGCTGCAGACTGACTTTGAGTTTACGTACGATACCGTCTGCATGAAGGATAGTCGGGAACTCACGCCTGATGACCTGCGACTGATTAGTGAAGCTGTCAAGAATAGCTCGAGCGACAAAATATTAATCACGCATGGTACGTATACGATGCCAGATACCGCTCGCTACATAGAAGCACATCTCCGCGGGGGGGGGGCTAGACAGTAAATCAGTTGTTTTGACTGGATCAATGGTGCCACTGGACGGCTTCACCATGTCCGATGCACCATTCAATCTTGGGTTCTCGATTGCTACCTTGTTAAGTATGACGCCTGGCGTCTTGCTATGCATGAACGGCCATTTATTCAAGCCGCAAGAGGTGGCTAAGAGCATGTCTGAAGCCCGATTCTTCTCGATTGAGCAATAGCTAGCAGCTAGTGCTGTTGTGCTTGGTGCCCCAGGCGGCCATTTGGCGGAGGATGGGGAGGAGGTCTTGGCCCTTGCGGGTGAGGGTGTATTCGGTTCGGGGCGGAACTTCGGCGTAGCTGCGGCGGGTGATAATGCCGTGTTCCTCAAGGTCGTCGAGCCGCTGTGAGAGGGTGCGGGGGTTGATGGTACCGACGGAGCGTTCGAGTTCACAGAAGCGTTTCGGGCCGCTGAACAGGTCTCGTAGGATGAGTGCCGTCCATTTGTTGCCGATGATTTGCATGGCGCTGGCTATGCAGCCAACATGCGGCTCAAGTGGTTTGTCTACAGAGGTGATTTTCATAACTTTACAAAGTATAGTAATAAGCCTATACTGGACTAGTTAATAACTATAAAAAGTATAGCATAGGAGTATTTAATTATGAAATTAGCTATCATTATCGGTGCCACTCGCCAAGGTCGCAAAACACCGCAACAAGCCAAATGGGTGGCCAATACCGCCAAACAACTGGAAGACGTTGACGTTACGCTGGTTGACCTCAAAGATTATCCAATGCCGTTCTTCGACGAGCCGATTAGTCCTCGGTATAATCCTGACCGCAAAATCGACCCCGCGGCTGTCCCGTGGCTGAAAAAGCTCGAAGCCTCCGACGCCTATGTCTTCGTAACGCCTGAGTATAACCACTCCATAACTGGTGTGCTTAAGAACGCCCTCGATTATGTCACCTGGGAAATGCAAAAGAAACCGGTTCAGGTAGTGTCGCACGGCGCATCTGGCGGTGCCCGTGCTGCTACCGATCTCAAGGAAATTCTGTCCGAGAGCAAGGCCGTGCCACTGCCGACATACTCGCCGTTGGCCATGGTGGGCATGAGCGAGCTGATCGACGAGGACGGGAACCTGTCCGAAGCTGCTAAGGCTAATCCTTATGGCCCGCAGACCGCGCTTCAGAATATGTTGGAAGAGCTCAAGTGGTACAGCGATGCCTTGGCTGCTGCCCGCGTTGCCGAAAGTAGGCCTATTTGCTACCATTGACTCATGTCGCCCAAGACGCAGGACTATAAACCTCTCCCTGATTGTGTAACCATCAAGAAATCTAAGCTTCACGGTCTTGGTATTTTCGCAACGAAAGAGCTTCCTTCGGATTATGATTTAGGCGTGACCCACGTCAAGGACGACCGGTTTCCTGATGGACTTGTTCGTACGCCTTTGGGCGGATTTGTAAATTATTCACACGAACCCAACTGCGTCTTGATTGAGACCGAGGGTGGCTGGGAATTGAAAACCCTACGCAGGATTAAAACTAATGAGGAATTAGCGGTAGATTACCCAATCTATGACGAAGCTATCCTAGCTACTTACAGCTAGTTTCCGGTCGACTCGGTTATAATACAGGCAATGATTGATAAACACGCGGTGCCGACGAAACTGTTGTGGGTAGATTTGGAGATGACCGGGCTGGATCCAGAGCAGGATGTGATCTTGGAGGTCGCGGCCGAGATTACGGACTTTGACTTTAAAACACTAGCTAGCTACGAAGCAATTGTGCAACAACCCAAAGAGCTAGTAGTCGAACGCATGCAGAAGAATATTTGGTGGAAAGATTTCCCGGAGAATCGTGACGAGTTTGTTCGCAAAATGGACGGCGGCAAGCCAAGCGAACAGGTCGAACGCGAGCTAGTTGCTTTGGTCGAACAGCAGTTTGGCCAGGAACCGGCTGTGCTGGCGGGCAATAGTATTCATAATGACCGGGGGTTTATCCGGCGCTGGTGGCCGCAGCTAGACCTCAAGCTGCACTACCGAATGCTTGATGTTAGTTCCTTCAAAGTACTTATGCAAGCCAAATACGGCGTGGAGTTCGAGAAGAAAGAAGTCCACCGGGCTTTCGATGACATCCAAGCTTCTATTGCCGAGTTGCAACATTACCTGGAATGGTTTACAGTCAACAAATAACAGGTAAGCTGAGGAGTATCTCATGGCAGCTCAACCAGAGGCAGGCAAGGCGCTCGACACAATACAAGCGGCGATTCACGGTGCAGAAACTCATCTGGAGGAACAGGAGAGAGTTGCCCGTTACGCGTCAAGCGTACTCTTCGAAAAGGGCGCGCTGGTTTTTGCAAAAGGAGGCCACTATGGTGGCACGGCGGGCCTCTTAGGTAGCGCAAATCCCGGCATGTTGCTGACACGAGCAACGATACCGGTGGAGTTACAACCACAAGAACAATACGTGGCCTTACGCCATAATCCTGAGGAAGGGCACATGCATGATGTCCAGCTTCTAGTGCTCAATAGCGACAAACCGACAGCCGTTCAACAGGCGGACGGAGGTGAGGTTGTAACAACTTTCGCCAACCACAGAATACATATTCCACATGTTGAAGTGGTTGAGATGAGCCAGATTGCAGCAGTTGAATCACTCGTTAGACTTATCGATAGCTCGGTAGAGCACGAGATAGATATACGGCAAGGACTGCCGGCCATTAGTATGTATGGGCGTGGTAGGATTGCCGATGGGCAGATTTTTGACCTTCGTGAAGAGCAGTTGCCGATAATTTGATTGTTTACAAAGATGGATCACAAGACAGTTGAAGATTATATTTTGAGCATGCCGAATAGCTGGCTGGACTATCCATTTGGCGAAGGCGTAGCAGTGTATAAAGCAGGGCCCAAAGACCAGGGTAAAATGTTTGCCCTGATTCGGGAGGGCAAAGAACCAGTACAATTGAGTCTCAAGTGTGATCCGGAATTGTCAAAGATTTTGCGCGAAAAATATGACGAGATCATGCCAGGCTACCATTTGAATAAAAAACATTGGAATACACTGGTGTTGGCTGGCCAGCTGGGCTGGGAAGAGGTGCAGGGCTTGATCCGGCACAGCTACGAGTTAGTGGCCAACGGCTAGCAGCTTTTCTAGTCCTAGCTGGCGGGGGAGCCAATTTGCTTGAGGAGTAGTGTAGCGCCATTGTAGTCGTTGCTCAGTAATTGCCGGCCCTTAGTGCCTTTGGTTTGGGCATAGGTTTGCTTGAGGTCCTGTTGGTAGGTGGTTAGTTTGCTCTGTATGGCTTGTTGGAAGGTCTGGTCGAAGGTGCTGTCAGCCGCCGCCGTGGTAAGTTGGTTATCAAGACTGGTACTGACCTTCAGGGCGAGTGTCTTGGTGCCGATACTCTCGTGATTATTCGTCAGGTAGGTCAATAACTGGGACTGCGCGCTGGTAATGCTGAGCTGGACAGTTATAGCTATATTCTGGCTAGTTGCGGAGGCGTTTTGAGTCTGTTGGCTGATATCGGTAGCCAGGTGGATAAGCTCTTGTTGGTCTTGGGCCACGGCGGTGAAGGAAGCTAGGTTAGGGCCACCACCACCCAGTAAGCCCTTGATAACTATGAAGACAATGAGTAGCGCAAACAGACCGCCGAATACTGTTAAGGCGCGCTTGGTTTGTGAATTGCCGCCGGGTAGTGACCAGGAACGGTTCGGTACTGTCTCGGGGCTCATGATGAAGCCGTACTCTGGCGAATGTGACATGGCGTCTGGCGCGGCGGGCGGGTAGACTGTCGGCTGCTGCTGAACGTACAGGCTGTTTGGCGGCGGCGTGCCTGGAGCTGGGAAGTCTTGTGGCTGCGGTGTCCCTGGCACTGGGTTCTGGGGAAGCTGCTGGCCAGCAGCTGGCGAGAATTGAGTGTTCGGTGATACTGAGCCTGGTACTTGCACAGTAAATTGCTCACCAACAGGCATGGAATGGTCCAGTCGCAGATGATCCGGTACTGGCGGGCGGCTGGGCAAGTTTGCCGCTGAGTGGTAGGGGTCCAATCCGACCAACCCTGGTTTGACTAAACGTTGCTGCAAGTAGGCGGCCGAATACTGCTGTAAGTGCTCTGGCATATTCTTTTGCATCTGCTGCGCTAGCTCTTTTTCTATATGTTCTGGTATGTAGGCCGGGCGGTCCTGACCAACATATTCTCTTAGGTGAGCGGGCAGCGACGATTGCAAGTGCTGCGTCATGGCCTGCTCCATAGCTGGGGGAATGTACGCGTGGGTGTCCGTTGATGGTGAGTATTGGCGACCGGGCATAACCTTAATTAAACCATAAGCTTCTCCTGTAAGTGAAGCAGGTTTACCGTATTGGACTGTTTGGTAGTACATCGGCGGGCCTAGCGTACAATAGTGGTACGTATGGATGCGGTAGATGAGGTCAAGAGCCGATTATCGATTGAGGATGTGATTGCCGAATACGTTCAGCTCAAGCGGGCAGGGCGGAATTGGCGGGGCCTGAGTCCATTTAGCAATGAGAAAACGCCGAGCTTTATGGTTAGCCCAGAGAAGCAGATTTGGCATGACTTTTCATCTGGTAAGGGCGGCAATATGTTCAGCTTTGTTATGGAAGTGGAAGGGGTGGACTTCAAAGGTGCCTTGGAACTGCTGGCCCGCAAAGCCGGTATTGATATCGAACAATACCGTTCATCACCGCGCCGAAATGGGCCAAACAAAGAACGACTACACGAGTTGCTGGAGTTGAGCACCAAATTTTACCAGGTGCAGTTTAGCAAAAACAAAACAGCCCTAGAATACGTCCTGGACAAGCGAAAGTTTAGTAAAGAAACAGCCCTGGAATGGCGGCTCGGCTACGCGCCGAACAATGGTTCTGCGTTGATTACTTTCGCCAAGAGCAAAGGTTTCACAGAGGCGGAGGTCAAACAAGCTGGTCTGAGCGCCCAAGGCTACCGTGGCGGTCTCCAGGACATGTTCCGTGGTCGTCTGATGATTCCATTGCAGGATCCGCAAGGGCGTATTATCGGTTTCACGGCTCGTTTGCTAATTGACGATCCTCAGGCGCCCAAGTACATTAACACGCCTCAAACCGTGCTGTACGACAAAAGTCGTCATATCTACGGCTTGCATCTAGCCAAGGAAACAATTCGCAAGAGTAAGTTCGCGGTGCTGGTGGAGGGCAACCTGGATGTTATCGCTAGCCACCAGGCCGGTGTGCGCCAGGTGGTGGCCACGGCCGGGACGGCGCTGACCGAGCCGCACTTGAAAGCGCTGAGCCGGTTTACGGGTGATATCCGCCTCTGTTTTGACGCCGACAAAGCTGGCGCGGCAGCTACCGAGCGGGCTATACCGATTGCCTCGCGGGTCAAAGTCAGCCTCAGTATTATCGACATCCCTGCCGGCAAAGATCCAGATGATCTCATCAAACAAGACCCGGCCTTATGGCAGGCCGCCATTGAACGGCATCAGTACGCTCTGGACTGGTTGATGGCTCGTTACGCGAAGCTCTTGGATATTACTTCTGCCCAAGGGAAGCGTGAATTCAGCGATGTGTTGTTGCCGGTCGTACGTGGTCTGTCGGATGCCGTTGAGCGGGACCATTATTTGAATGCCATTGCCGAGGCTATCGGTGTCAGCAGGGAAGCCCTGGAGCAGAAATTCCAAAAAACGACTGGCCCTGACCTCAACCAGCGCCAACGTCGGGTCAAGATTACGCCCGCCAAGTTGGACAAGATCGCTATAGAGAACCAAAAAACCCAGGATAATTTCCTCAGCTTGATGCTCATGCGTCCTACGCTACGGGAATTTCTCGATTTGATCACGTCCGAAATGCTCTATACTGACACCGGCCGAGCGCTGCTCAAATTCCTAAAAGCCAACCCCACCTTCGACGGCAAAGACACCCAGAAGTTGCAAAAAGCTTTACATTCTTTAACCGTACCTCAAGAAAACTCCACCGACGCGAAGGCTTTGCATTCGAGTGCCCTGCAAGGCAGCGACGAGCAGCGGACGGAACCGTACTTGATGTACGGTGGAGGAGCAGCGGAGACGCTAACGCCGCAGGGTGCCGAAAGTGCTGACAGGATTAGCGGCTTAGCCGGTAATTATGACAGCACGGTGCAAAGCCTGACGGATTATGTTAAAATACAGATATTACTCTATGAGGAACTCTACCAAGGCCTCGAGCTCAACGAGCTTCATTACGAAGCCGCTCGATTGCAGGCACGACTGGTAGAACATTTTGTCAAAACCCAAAAAGCAAAACTGGCTGACGATTTCCAAGCCGCCGACCAAGCGGCCACCCAGGAATTACTTGGCCAAGCTAAACACTACGACGAACTATTGAACCAAGTGAAAGGAGCCGCTCATGGCCAAAGCTAAAGCTAAGAAATCGGCTGATGCTGATCTGCCGATCGAAGACCGCAAACAAAAACTACTGGAACGTGCCAAAAAAGAAGGCCACATCGAACAGCGCGATATCTTTGCCCTGATACCGGAAACTGTCGAGAATGCCGAAGCGCTCGACGCTCTCTACACTGAGCTAGCTGACGCAAACCTCGAGATCACCACTACTGGTCCGGATATTGCCAACTTCACCGACGAGTGGGCCGAAGAAGAGGAAGAGCCCGAAAAAGAAGCTACCACCACTGCCGCTGTCTATCTCGATGACGATGTGGCCGATGACTCTGTCCGCTTGTACCTGCGCGAGATTGGTAAGATCCCGCTGCTGAACGCCGAGGAAGAGCTAGCGCTCGCCCAGCGCGTGGTAGCCGGCGACAAGGATGCCAAGGACAAGATGGCTGAAGCTAACATGCGCCTGGTCGTATCAATTGCCAAGCGTTACGTTGGTCGCGGACTGGATTTGCTGGACCTCATCCAGGAGGGCAACACTGGTTTGCTCCGAGCAGTAGAGAAATTCGACCCAGACAAGGGTTTCAAATTCTCGACCTATGCCACCTGGTGGATTCGCCAAGCCATTACTCGCGCCATTGCCGACCAGGCTCGCACCATCCGTATTCCCGTTCACATGGTTGAAACTATCAACAAACTGCTGCGCACCCAGCGCCGCCTAACGCAGGAACTGAACCGCGAGCCAAGCAACGAAGAAATCGCCAAAGAAATGGAAATCGACGTCGACAAAGTTGAGCACATCATGAAGATTAAGCAGGATATTTCATCGCTCGATGCTTCAATCCGCGACGACGAAGAGGATTCCGTCTTAGCTGACTTTATCGAAGACGAAGACACTGTTTCGCCCGAGGAGTCAGCCACCGGCCAACTACTCAAGGAACAAGTCAAGGACATGCTTGGCGCGCTTACCGAGCGCGAGCAGAAGATACTGAAGCTACGTTTCGGACTGCAAGATGGTAAGAGTCACACGCTGGAAGAAGTTGGTCAGGAATTCAGCGTCACCCGGGAGCGCATTCGCCAGATTGAGGCCAAAGCCCTCGCCAAGCTCCGCAAACACCGCGACGCTAAGAAACTACATGATTACATTAAATAAAAACTATACGATAAAATAAAACAAAATGGGTTTACATAACGAACTGGTACACGATCCAAGATTCAAACAAGCTTTCGAAGGGGTTGAGCTGTTTGGTGTTGCTGGCAGTAACGGCAGCGGCAAGGATACGCTGCTGGCTATGTTTGCCGAGCTGGGTTACTTCGTCTTTAATACAGGGGACAGCCTGCGGCAAATAACCACGGCAGTGATGGGTACTACCCAGCGGGGCGGTAATGATTCGCCAACCGGCCGTATAGCCAATGCCCAAAGAGCCGTATACCCCGGCGGTATGGTGAGTCTCGGCATGATAGACTACTGGGCGCGGATATTGCATATGCCTCCAGAACTTCGTCCGAGGGGGCTGGCCATCGGCAGCATACGGGCTGTTGGCGAGGCCAAGACGCTTCAGGAGTTTGGAGGGAAGCTTATATGCGTTGATGCCGATCCCCAGGCGCGCTATGAGCGTGTCGTGAGCCGGGGCAGGGCGTATGAAAGTCGCATTAGTTTTGAGCAGTTTATTGCCGAAGATGACGCTGAAATGGGTGTTTCGGAAACTGATCCAACTAAGTTCGGGCTGGCCCAGGTTATGAAAATGGCAGACATCAGCCTTGATAATAGCGGCGAGGACGTGGGGAAGTTCGTAGCCTTCGCCCGCCAAAAAGTAGGCCTCGATGGCTAAAGACACCCGGGTAATCGCTTGCGATGGCCCGGCCCGGGCTGGTAAAACTACGTTGGCTGTCAATTTCGAGAACAAGCTCGGCATCCCCTGTCTTAACACCGGCAAGATATACCGGGCCTTGGCAGTTTTGATAATGGCCCAGCTAGATGTCTCGTCCCTGGAAGGGGTTTCTGAGAAAGTAATGAGCGCGACAGTCAAAAAGCTGGATTTGAGTAAGCTCAAAGTGACATTCTCGGGCAAAGTCTTTTACGATAACCAACAATACGACGAATTAATGACGCCAGAGATCGCTAACGCGGCACGGATGGTCTCTAACATTAAGCAAGTACGAGCTTCAATCGTAGAGCCTATGGTTATCAAAATGGTGGAAGACTGTGACTACCCAGTTGTTATCTCGGAAGGCCGTGACGAGGGCAGGCTCTGGAAGGGCGCCCACCATCTTGGTCTGGCTATCTTTCTTTCAGTCGACCCGATAGTTGCTGCCATAAGGGAGCGCCACATTCGCCAAGCATTACATTATGAAACACCCTCGCTACGTGAGATTACAAATACGCTCATGACCTACGACCTGGATAACGCCCGCCGCAACTTTCACCCCACATATATAGATGAGAAGCCAGTTGTCTTTACTGGGAGCTTGACCAAAGCAATCAAACAGGCAATTGCCCATAAAACCCAAATAATTGTCCCAACTAGCAGCATCGATATTCCAACAACCTTCAAAAGGGTTTTGCGGTTAGCTGACGCTGCCGGCTTGTTGACTGAGAACGAAAAATCCCAAGTGTCGCTGCTCTAATCCGGACTTTTAAGTACTGGCAACGACACGCTGTGGGAGGCGAAGCCGGCGCTGGATGAGCCGGAATAGCATGTAGAAACCGGCGCACAGCAAGGCAGTCAGCCAGTCGGTTAAATTAAGCGGGCCGGCACTGAAGTAGGGTTGGACCCAGGGATTGTAGATGATGTTGCCAATTAGGAAGAAAGACAGGGCGAAGGAGATAAGTAGCTTTTTGTTGCTCCATAGGTAGCTGGTAAAGAACTTCTCGTGGGCATCAGAGCGTTCAAACAGTAGGTAGACATAGAGGCAGAGTACGAGAGTCAGGTACGTCAATGTCGTGGCCTGGTGGTAGAGCGGTGTGGCCAAGTTGAAGTGCCGCGGACTCAAATGGTGACGATTGAAGAACAGGAGGAAGTTATCGTAAGCCAGGATAGAGGCTATTAGGCCGGAGCCAATGAAACCACCCACCGCTGGCAGATTAATAATATGATCCCGCAGGTCGCGA
>DATHNF010000062.1:0-6500 GCA_035486285.1 Verrucomicrobiia bacterium
AGTCGTTTTCAAAAAACTCCCTGAAGATAAGGAAATCCGGGAAATTACCACCATAATATAGGTGCCAGTGAAAGCTTACTGCAAAAGTGACTTGAGGTATTTACCATAACCGCTCTTAACTAAGGGTTCGGCAATTTCTTGTAGCTGGTTTCTATCGATAAATCCCTGGCTGTAAGCTATTTCTTCAATACACCCAATTTTGATTCCGGTACGCTTTTCGATAACGTGGATATACTCTGAAGCGTCGTTCATAGACTCGAAGGTGCCAGTGTCGAGCCAGACTGAGCCGCGGTCCATGGTTTGAACTTTGAGCTTGCCATGCTTAAGGTATTCTTCGTTGACTGAAGTGATTTCTAGCTCACCACGACTGCTTGGCTGAATATTTTTGGCGATCTCGACCACGCTATTGTCATAGAAATATAAGCCAACGACGGCGTAGTTTGATTTGGGCTGGGCGGGCTTTTCTTCGATTGATATAGCATGTTTCTGATTATCGAATTCGACAACACCATAGCGTTCCGGATCGGATACTCCATAGGCAAAAACGACGCCACCATCTGGGTCGACACAGTTTTGTAGGCTTGCACCAAAAGCTTCGCCATAAAAGATGTTGTCACCTAGAATGAGGGCCACTTTATCGCTGCCGATGAATTCCTCACCGATAATAAAAGCCTGGGCCAAGCCATCCGGTGAAGGCTGGGCAGCATAGTTTAAACGAATGCCAAGCTCCGAACCGTCGCCGAGTAAGCGCTGAAACTGGGCCTGGTCATCCGGGGTAGTAATGATTAAGATATCGCGAATACCGGCCTGCATGAGTGTACTGAGCGGATAGTAAATCATCGGCTTGTCATAGATTGGCATAATCTGTTTGGATATGCCCTTGGTGATAGGATAGAGCCTTGTGCCAGACCCACCGGCTAAAATGATACCTTTCATGCTTGCATCTCCTTACGTATATATTTATTGAGGTCTTCACGCCAATCAATGGGTTTAAAACCAGTGGCTTCGATCTTGTTAAGCGCCAGAGTACTCTGTAGCGGTCGTTTTGCGGCCCCAGGTTTGTCGGCAAAGTATTCAGCAGTTGTCGTGTCGGTGACAGTTAGACTGTCAAAACCTGCTTCTCGAAAAATAGCACGCGTAACAGCTGCCCAGCTGGCTGGCTCGCCACCATTGCTGATGTTGTAGGCACCGTAGGCAGCCTGAGTAGACAATAAATAATTAATGCCACGTACTAACTCGCTCGTGAATGTTAGGCGACCTATTTGGTCAGAGACTACTTTGGGGCTGATGCCCTTTTTGCCAAGGGCGAGCATAGTGCGGACGAAGTTATTGCCATCGCCAATGACCCAACTGGTGCGGAGTAGGTAGTGCTTGGGAGCTTTCTGGGCTTCCTTGTCTCCGGCGGCTTTGCTCTTGCCATACTCAGACAAGGGTGTCGGCGGCTCATCCTCAAAGTGCGGGCTTTTTGTTCCGTCAAAAACATATTCCGTGGAAATGTGTACCAGAACTATATCGTGGTCGACGGCGGCCTTAGCAAGATTGGCGACACCCTCGGCATTAACTTTTTGCGCAGCCACACGGCCTTCAGGCGTCTCTGCGCCATCGACATTGGTGTAAGCGGCGGCATTGAAGATGACCTTAATAGTGCCCCAGTCGAAATCATGCACGGACTGAGCGTCGGTTATGTCGAGCTCGTTAATGCTGGCACTTTGCGCATTTGGGTATTGAGCGCACAACGCCCGTCCTAGCTGGCCACTAGCTCCGACGATAAGAAAAGTTGAGTCGTCCAAGGCTAAAACTCCATCGGCAGTACGTCTTGAAGCAGCGGAGCAGCCTTGTCTTTGTCAGAGATAATAGCTTGCGCCTGGCTAATCGGCCAATCAATATGCAGCGCAGGATCAAATAAGTTCACTGAGGCATACTTGGCTTCAGGCGACCAGTGCTCGTTCACCAAGTACGTGTAAGTAATATTATCCTCGAGCGTTTGATAGCCATTAGCTACACCGCGTGGTATGAAGACTGCCTTTTGGGGTGTGATTTCTATGGTCAACACTTTGCCAAAACTGTCGCCCTTACGTAAATCTACCCAGACTCCAAAAATTCGACCGTTGGCCAACGATATAAACTTTTCCCATGGTTCCGCGTGTAGACCCCGAGTCGCGCCATGTTCAGCATTGAATGAAAAATTATTTTGGACAACTTCGAAATGAGGCAAGCCGAGCGCTTCCATCTTCTCGCGCTGGTAATTTTCTTTGAACCAGCCGCGGTTGTCGCCGTGCAGTACTAAGTCGATTTCGAACAAACCTGGGATTTTGGTTTCTCGTACTGCGAGTTGGTCGGACATGGCCTAGCGCCCTAGCTCTTTATATTTAGCTTCGGTTTCGGCTTTTTGGGGTTGCCACCAGGCTTGGTTTTGGGTGTACCAATCAATAGTGGCCTGCAAGCCGGCGCGGAAATCGGTGTATTGCGGCCGCCAACCAAGTTCGTCGCGCAGCTTAGTCGCGTCAATGGCGTAGCGCAGGTCGTGGCCCGGGCGGTCGTTGACATGCTCCAGCCATGATTCGTCCTTCCCCATGAGCTCTAGGATGAGACGGAAGACTTCTATATTACTTTTCTCGCCATCGGTGCCGACCAAGTAAGTTTCGCCAATTTTACCTTTTTCCAAGATCGTCAGAATGCCAGCTGAGTGGTCTTCGGCATGAATCCAGTCGCGGACATTTTCGCCAGAGCCATACAACCGAAGCTTCTGGCCGCTCAAAAGATTGGTTATCTGGCGCGGGATAACCTTCTCGACGTGCTGGTAAGGTCCGTAATTGTTTGAGCAGTTGGAGATAGTCGCTTGGACACCGAAGCTGCGCACCCAAGCCCAGACCAGGAGGTCAGAACCAGCCTTAGTGCTGGAGTAGGGGCTGGAAGGGTTGTAAGGGGTGTCCGCCGTAAATTTGGCCGAGTCGTCAAGCGCCAAGTCGCCGTAGACTTCGTCGGTTGAGATATGGTGCAGGCGTTTACCGTGCTTACGGACGGCTTGCAGCATTTGATAGGTACCAATAATGTTGGTATTGACGAATGGCCACGGCGAACGCAGAGAATTATCATTATGCGATTCGGCGGCGAAGTGCACCACCGCGTCGCAATCGGCAACGGCCGCGTCAATAGCTGTCTCATCACAAATGTCAGCTTCAATAAACGCTACCCGCTTCACGTCAAGGCCGGCGATATTGGCTTTGTTGCCAGCGTAGGTCAGTTTGTCGAAAACAGTAATATGCCAGTCCGGCCGTTCACGGTACAAGTGATGGACAAAGTTTGAACCAATGAACCCCGCGCCGCCAGTTATAAGAATTTTCTTCATGAGCTGGTTAATTATAGCTTTTTATCGGCTTGTTGAACAACTTGAAGGCAAGTTTGCTATAATTCGGGCATGAGTGAAGAATGGGGCGCCCAGATCGTCTCTTTTGAGGAGTTTGAGCTTTTACGCCCGAAACTTGGTAAGGTAGTTGCCACTAGTGGCGGTTTTGACCCCATACACCCGGGCCATATCAGCTGTATTTATGAAAGTAAAAAATACGGTGATGTACTGGTTGTTATCGTCAATGGCGACGCTTTTCTAACGGCTAAGAAAGGCCGGCCTTTCCAAAACTTAGAAACCCGAAGTCTAATCGTCAGCGGCATCGCGGGCGTTGATTATGTCGTCCCGTTCGAAATAAAGAATGACCAAACCGTATCAAAAGCCCTAGAAGCTCTAAAGCCGGATGTCTTCACCAAGGGCGGCGACCGTATAGATGAATCAACCATACCCGAATGGAAAACCTGCCAGGAGCACGGTGTCGAGATTATTACTGGAGTTGGCGCCGAAAAAAGATGGTCTAGCAGCTGGTTCCTCAATCGATGGAACAATCCGCAAGTTAAGTAAGTACGGCTTTAAGCAGGCAGAAACTCTTTAACCCTATCTACTAACTTCTGCAATTCAGTTTCGGTTTTTGCCTCCGCGTTAAGCCTGAGTAGGGCTTCTGTATTGCTCGGCCGGACGTTAAACCAGCCATTCGGATAATTAACGGTTAAGCCGTCCAGACGATCTTGGTTCCCGTCGTTGAATTCTCTAGCGATAGCATCTATGGCGGCTTGTTTGTCAGAAACCTCAAAATTAGTTTCCGAAATCGCCACGTAACTCTTCCGATAAGGCTCAGCCAATTCAGATAGTTTCTTTTTACTCCTTGATAATACGAACAAAGCGATAATTGCAGCAATAAGTCCACTATCGGCCATGAAGTTATCCTTAAAGTAGTAGTGCCCGCTATGCTCACCGGCGAAAACGGCCTTATTCTTTCTCATCTCGCCCTTAATGAAAGAATGTCCAACTCGCGTTCGTATGGCTATGCCGCCGTTTTCTTCGATTGTTTCAGTTGCCGCCCTGCCACAAATCGCATTACAAAGTATGGTCGACCTTGGGTATTGCTCTAGAAAGTACTTGGCCAAGATGGCGGTCATAACAGTGCCACTCAGGGGTTCGCCACGTTCATCTAACAAAACCGCGCGGTCGCCGTCGCCGTCAAAGGCAACGCCGGCGTCACAGCTCGCTAGTTTTATTTTTTTTTGTATGTCTACCAAATTCTTAGGCTCGAGAGGGTTTGCAATATGATTGGGGAAAGTCCCGTCCAGCTCGAAGTACATTTCATGGACCTGAAAGGGCAAGAACGGCTCTATTTCAGGGAAAATTTTGCCGGCCATACCATTGCCGGCGTCCACGGCAATATTGAGCGGTATGAGTTCGTCGGTATTTATAAATGATAGAACGTGGTTTATCCAGTCGTCACCGACATCTTTCGTTGTCAGGGAGCCTTGCTCTTTTGCAGTGTCCCCGTTATCTGTCTTAGCCAGGTCGCGGACTTCCAGCAGCCCCGAATCTTCGCCTACTGGCTTGGCCTCTTCCCGGCAAAGCTTAATACCGTTGTAGTCCCCAGGATTATGGCTGGCGGTTATGACCGCGCCGCCTGCTAAATTGTAATTGCCGGTTGCGAAATAAATCATGTCGCTGGTAACCTGGCCTATGTCAATGACGTCCCTGCCCGCGGACCGCAGTCCCGCGATTAAGGCGTCGGCCAAGTTCTTCGAATCGGGCCGCATGTCACGGCCAACCGCTACGGCTCCGGGCGAGGGGAGCCAATTGCTAAAAGCGTTTCCGACTTTTTGGATGACATCGGAAGTTAACTCGGAGTCAACTTTTCCCCGGATGTCGTAGGCTTTAAAGATAGTATCGAGCGCGGAAGTAGTCATTGGTTTGTTATGTCCTTCCTTTATTTTCTAAGAATCCGGTAATGGCGGCACGGAGGTTTTTCTGGAAGTTGGCGGTGGAGAACTGGTCAGCGTGCTCAGCAATGGCTTCGTAGTCAAAGGATTTGCTGAGAGCTGTCTCCAGAGCATTGACCAAACTTTTAACCATTTGCTTGTCGAAGAACAGGCCGGTCTTGCCGGGAATAACATAGTCGAGCGCACCACCTTTTTGATAGGCGATAACCGGTGTGCCGGCAGCCATGGCTTCGACAGCCACGATGCCGAAATCATCCATGTTAGGCATGATGAAACCAAGCGCCGACTGGAAGTGACTAACGATATCATAATCATTGACGCTGGTTAAGAAGGTCACGTTGCGGCCGGCTAGTTTTTCTAAACGTTTGTGTTCCGGTCCGTCGCCAATGACGACTAACGGTATCTTCAGTTCGTTGCAAGCCTCTATAGCCAGGCCGATACGTTTGTAGGGTGTTTGCCGGCCGGCAATTACGAAGCCGTGCCGCAGCGGCGGTTTGCCGGTTATCCGCAAGCGGGTTGTTTCGACCGGCGGGAAGACCACGGTCGCGTCGCGACGATAGTAGCGCTTGATCATAGCTTGCGTGTGCGTCGAGTTGGTTAGCAGGAAGTCTGGCTGTTGAGCGGCGTGATAATCCCAGCGTTTCAAAGGGCCAAGTAGTAGTTTGAGGCTGAGTTTGGCCAGCCAGTTGAAGCCGCGCGGGAAGCCGGGACTTTCTAGGTATTCGTCGCTTCGGACCCAATAATAATGGGTTGGCGAATGGCAGTAGGAAATGTGCATGGTATTCGGCCCGGTTTTGACACCTTTGGCTTCGGCGCCGCTGGAGGATAGCACTAGGTCATAATCGCTGAGATCCAGTCGGCTGAAAGTCCAGGCGCGTAGCAGCGGCAGAAACTTCTTCAGGCTTTTGGGGAGCTTTTGCAGCCAGGTGGTCCGTACGTCAGCTTCGTTGAACCAATCAATCTTTGCCGGGTTGTACTGCGAGGTGTAAATCGGTGCTTCAGGGTATAGTTTGTGCAGCTCCAAGACTACCCGTTCGGCGCCACCGATACCAGTTAGCCAGTCGCAAACGATCGCGACTCGCGGTTTACGCCCGTTCTCTACCACTTACACGGCTCCTTTGTGGAACAGTACGATCCAAAACGTCTTGACGAGAATCACCATGTCGCCCCAGAAACTCCAGTTCTGGACATAGTAG
>DATHNF010000063.1:0-4166 GCA_035486285.1 Verrucomicrobiia bacterium
CCCTTGCCGCTAACATGTTCGATAGGCGAGGCGTCCGCTCGCTCAGTAAGCGCCTGTAAGTCTTCGGTGGTCAGTGATGCTTGGCCAAAGGCGTTATTGCCGGGCGTGCCAATTAATCCCGGTGAACTTTCCCAGGCGGCAAACGTGGCAGCTGACCGATCGAAATGCAAGTTCGCCCTGTGTGTAGCCACAGTGCCAAGATAACGGAGGACACGTACCATGTGGATGTCGTCTTCCGGATGCTCGGCCAACATAATCTCACTGATGCCGAGTGCTTCGAATACCGGACGGACGCTTGTTTTGGTGGCTTCGTGTAATTCGACACAGGAGTCAAGAAACTGTCGTACGACCGCTGGCATGCGGCTACCAAGTTTTGCTTGGGCAACAGCGCGACTTCGCGGGCCAAAGTGAGCTAAATCTTTATTTTCCTTGCCTGGGGTAGGGTCCCGGCTGAACATATTCATTTCGCCTTTGCGACGATGGACCAGATAATAGTCGGCATCCTCCGGGCGCCCAGGTATGGTATAGCGCATAGCATCAACAATTGCTTTGCCTGAGCCATCAGGCGCCCAAGCTAGTTCGGATAACTCGCGGAACTGTTCGAAGAGTGGATCGATATCAGCTCCCTGAATGGAGAAATCAACGTCCACGTAGCCTTGCTCGCGGAGCATGTCTCGATAGTAGTCTGCTTCTGCTGAAGCTTTTGCCATAACGCCCTCCAATGAAACGGATATTCGAATTCTATAATATACCATCTCTTGTCGCAATTGCTCCGGCTTTCTCCCTATGGTAAGCTGTGCATAAGATGAAATTTCGAAACTCTCAACTGCTTTTCCTCGCCCGCTAGGGCCACTATTCTCTTTTTCTACCTCAACATATAATTTGATAAACCAACAAGGAATCCTGATGCAACGATACAATCCGAAAGATATAGAGTCGCGGTGGCAAAAGATTTGGGACGAGACGGGTATCTACGCTGCTGACCTGAAGAGCGCCAAGCCCAAGTATATCGCTATGAGCATGTTCAATTACCCCAGCGGTGCAGGTATTCACATTGGTCATGCCATGAACTACACCATTAGTGATGTTAAGGCCCGCTTCAAACGGCAGCAGGGCTATGAGAGCTACCACCCCATTGGCTGGGACGCCTTTGGCTTACCGGCTGAGAATTATGCTATCAAAGCTGGGGTTTCGCCGCAGGAGAGTATGGCGACTATCATCCCCAGCTACCACAAACAGTACAAAGCCATGGGCTGGAGCAATGACTGGGAAAAAGAAATCGCCACGCACTTGCCGGAGTATTACAAATGGACGCAGTGGATCTTCAGCCAAATGCACGAACACGGCTTGGCCTACCAAGACTTGCGTATGCAATGGTGGTGCTCAATCGACAAGACAGTCCTGGCTAACGAACAAGTCATCGACGGCAAATGTTGGCGCCACGACGGTCCGGACGACCCGCTCGTGCAGAAGAAAGAGGTCAAACAGTGGTTTTTCAAGATCACCGACTACGCCGACGAACTCTTGGTGGCTATTGATGAGCTTGATTGGACGGAGAGCGTTAAGCTGGCTCAGAAGAACTGGATCGGCCGAAGCGAAGGCATGATTTTCACTGCGCCCGTCAAAGATATGGATTTGCAAATTCAAACTTTTTCTGCGCATTTTGAAGCCTTTGCCGCCGATACATTCGTAGTGATTGCACCCGAGCACCCACTACTTAAAACGCTGGTTGCGGGGACACCTGACGAACAAAAGATATTAGACTTCGCCGATAACATCGTTAAGCAACGTGATATCGTTGGCTATGCCGACGAGGAAAGCTTGGATGGTATTTTCACTGGTCGCTCTATCAAAGATCCTGTCGGTAATGGTGAGCTGCCGATATGGGTAGCCAGCTATGCCCTGGCAGATTATGGCACGGGTATTGTGAAGTGTTCAGCACATGATATTCGTGACTTTAAATTTGCAAAAAAATATAACATTGCTCTGAAGCCAGTTCTGTTTCCGGCTGATGAGCATGAAGCTGAGAAGGTCCGTAATTTAGAATATTGCTACGTCGACATGCAGCATGGTGTTCTATCGGCACCAGAGGAATTTGTTGGCCCAATCAATAAAGATAGTCGTCAGAAAATCATTGCCTACCTTGAGGACCACAATCTAGCAAAAACCAAAGTTAACTACAAAATGCGGGATTGGAGCGTGAGCCGCCAACGTTACTGGGGCGCGCCGATACCAATTGTTAATTGTTCGAAGTGTGGAGCGGTACTGGTCTCCGACGAAGATCTGCCGGTAATCTTGCCGGAACTCGATGATTTCCAGCCCAGCGGTGACGGGCGGAGCGCGTTGGCCCGGGCCAAAGATTGGCTAACCGTTGACTGCCCGCAGTGTGGCGGCCCAGCCGAGCGCGAAACCGACACGCTGGACACCTATATCTGCAGCAGTTGGTACATGTACCGCTATTTTGACCCGCGTAACCAGCAAAAGATCTTTGATAGCGAAATAGTTAATAAATGGGCGCCAATCGACTTCTATAACGGTGGCGACCATGCCACCGCCCATCTGTTGTATGCTCGTTTCGTGGTGCGCTTCTTTACTAAGATCGGCATTGTTGACAACCCAGAGCCATTTAAGCGAATGCTCTTCAACGGCAAAGTGACAGCTGCCGACGGTTCAGCCTTTTCGAAGTCCAAGGGCAACGGTATCGATCCTCTAGAGATAATTGACAGCGGTTACGGCGCCGACGCGCTCCGGACCTACTTGATGTTTGCGGCCCCGTTAGAGCTGGCTACTCGCTGGGATCCGCAAGGTGTGCCTGGAGCATACCGCTTCTTAACGCGCGTTTGGAATCTGGTGCAGGAATACCAAGAGGCAAAGCCGGTTGAGCTGAGCGAAGCCCAGCAAGCTGCTATCTATCGTACTTCCCACCAGATGATCAAAAAGGCTACCAGCGACATCGAGGCTAATCACTACAATACAGCTATCGCGGCGATGATGGCCTGCACGAACGACCTCTATAAGCTAAAAACAGATGCCTTCGGCAAGCACCAAGCCTGGCACCAGGCCCTAGAGAGCTTGGCGGCTTGTGTAGCACCCTTCGCCCCTCACATTGCCGAAGAACTTTGGCGCCAGCTCGGGCATAGCACCAGCGTCCATGCCGATACCTGGCCAAAACATGAGGAGAAATATCTCGTCCAAGACAGCGTGACTGTCGTCATCCAAGTCAACGGCAAACTTCGTGGTGAAATTCAGGTCGCCGCCGATGCTGACGAGGAAACCACTGTCGCGGCCGCCAAAACCAACGACAAAGCTGCCATCTATCTAGACGGCCAAACCATCCGCAAAACTATCTACGTCCCCGGCAAACTAGTTAACTTCGTCATCTAACTGTTAAGATCTCTTGAGAAAGAGGTCAAAACTTGCTAAGATAGTACTAAGTTTTGTCAAAGTAAGGAAAAGGATTGCCCCATGGGTAAACCCAAGAAGCGAACCAGTCCACGTAAGACCGGCACGCGCCGCAGCCATTTAGTGCTCAAGCTGGCGCGCAAAGTTAATGCCAAGTCACCGGTCAAGGCCCGCACCACCACCCGCGAATCCGCCAAGGTCGCCTGACTCCCAACTAGGCAAAGGAATTTAACAATATGGCTTCCAACCGTCATCTCGGTCGTATCATCGCCCTGCAGACGCTCTACGAGCAAGAAATGCGAGCTGATGCCGCTGACCTGGATTTTGATGTTAGCAAGACGCTCAAGCGCAACATCAGCCGCTACAAGCAAACGGTCGACGACGTAGCGTTCATTAAACGGTTGGTCAATGGTGTGAGTAAACAAGCGGCCGTGCTTGATGCCAAGCTGCAACCTGTTGCGCCGGAATGGCCAATCGACCAGATTGCCCGCATGGACCGTATCGTACTGCGCATTGGGCTTTACGAGCTGGAGAACGAGGCTGAAATTCCGCCCAAGGTTGTTATTAACGAAGCCGTGGAGCTGGCCAAAGCTTTCGGTGGCGATAACTCGTCCAAGTTCGTGAACGGCGTGCTCGGCACCCTGCTTCGTGAGCGTGAGGGGGATGATACGCCTGCTAAACCAGCAATCAAGAAGAAGCAGCCAGCTGCCAAAACTACCAAGAAGAAGCCATCAACTAAACAATAAGGTGAACACCGTGCAACG
>DATHNF010000064.1:0-6854 GCA_035486285.1 Verrucomicrobiia bacterium
ATGTCAATCTTCTCCTGCTCGCCAACTTCGGAAACGACAGCATTGACGCGCGTGCCATGGCCCCCGACAAAGGTACCGACCGGATCAACACCTGGCACGCTACTGGCAACAGCGATCTTGCTGCGTACGCCAGCTTCACGGGCAATACCCTTAATCTCGACGGCGCCATTCTCCATCTCCGGCACTTCGGCGCGGAATAGCCACTCGATAAACGGCGTGTTGCCGCGGGAAACTACTAGCTGCGGACCACGGAAACCACGCTCCACGTCCTTAAGGAAGACTTTCAGACGCTGGCCCGGGTAGTAGCGCTCGCCTTGGATCTGCTCACTGCGCGGCATGATACCTTGAGCCTTACCGAGGTCGATACGGACGATATTGCCTTCCACGCGGGCAACCGTGGCGTTAATAACAGTACCGATCTTGTCCTCGTACTCGGCCATAATGATTTCGCGCTCGGCTTCGCGTAAGCGCTGCAGTACGACCTGCTTAGCAGTTTGAGCAGCTACCCGGCCGAAGCTCTCGGGTTTCTGGTGAATCTCGACAGTTTCGCCGATGGCGGCGTTCTTGCGCATTACCTGGGCGTCTTTGAGACTAATCTCATACGCCTCGTCGGTAACTTTGTCGACGATCTCTTTGCTGACATAGGCGTCGACATCGCCGGTGTTGAGGTTCATCTCGACGCGGATTTCCTGCTCGCGGTCACCATAATCACGCCGGTAAGCGGCCGCCAGGGCTTGCTCGACGACTTCCTTAACGGTTTCTTCGGGCAAATTTTTCTCTTCGGCAATCGTCCGGATGGCGACAGCCAGTTGTTTCATGTCTAAATCCATGTTGTGTTCCTTTCTTTACTATATCCAAATTGTCATGGTCTCTAAATGAAAAAAGCCGACCACTTCGGCCGGACTTAACACTTATCATTATAACCCGGCCCCGCCTTCTAAGTCAATCTTCATCTCCATGATTATGGAGCGGTATGGTAAGCTCACCAGCCCCGCTATCTACGATATCCCAGGCTTCGGTTATGCCTTGATCATCTGGACCTGGGCGAAGAAACGTCTGCGAGGCGCTAACGATACGCCAGATGTTATCCTTGGTAGGCCCGATTTCTTGTGCTCCCAGCACCAAAACCTCAAGGGGGGTTTTCATTTCATCCTCAATCCAAAGTTCTTTGTTCGGCTCAATGAGCCATAAGCCCTGTACCTGCGTGCCGACTATGCCATGTCTTGAGAAGAGCATTACTAATCTCCTTAGCACATTAATCGTCTTAAGGGCGCCCTCACCTAGTTCATCGGCCGACTGTGGTGTAAGCTCGTGGCTAAGACTAAGCCGTTCATGAAGATTGGGAAGCTGTAACCCGTCGCTTAAAACAGCAAGCGTGTTGACAGGGTCCTGCTCAAGCGTCGCGAGACGATCCGCAAATTCATGTTGGTCGTCGCGAGATAAAAAAGGTTCTCCAATCATACACGTACACCCGTACCTCCTTATATGTGATGACAATTAAACATCCAATATAGTGGTTTGTCAATTAACCGAGACGTGCTATAGACTGTATTAATATGAGTAAAAAAGTGACGCGGCTGTACGCCCAATTTCAGCCGGAGCATTATCAGTTAGCGTTAACGCTAGACAAAGACGCCATGGCCTTCCATGGCACGGTAACGGTGCGCGGCAAGAAGATCGGTCGGCCAAGTCAGCGGCTGACGTTTCACCAAAAAGATTTGAAAATCACTTCGGCTACTATTGTCAAGCACGACAAAAAAGGCGATGTATCTCTGCCGATCAAGCGCATCAACAACCAAAACAGCTTCGACGAAGTCCGCTTGCACACCGGCGGCATGGTCTACCCGGGCCAGTATACGGTGGTTATGGAATTCAACGGTAAAATCACTAAGCACATGAACGGCATTTATCCCTGCTTCTTCACGCATGATGGCCAGGACAAGAAACTCCTTGCCACGCAGTTCGAAAGCCACTTCGCGCGTAATGCTTTCCCCTGCATTGACGAGCCCGAGGCCAAAGCTACGTTTGACTTAACATTGACGAGCCCGGTTGGTGAAACAGTTATATCTAACACCCCCGTCAAAGAGCACCATGAAAAAGACAAACTACAAACTAACAGCTTCGAGACAACACCCAAGATGTCAACCTACCTGCTGGCGTTCGTGCTTGGCGAGATGGGGTACGAAGAAGGCACTACTAAGAGCGGTACCGTTATCCGCAGCTATGCAACTCCGGATAATGCGCGGTTTGCCAAGTCGAGCGTTCAGGACGCTGTTAAAATCGTGGAGTTTTTTGAAGACTACTTCGCGATTCCTTACCCCCTGCAAAAGCTCGACATGGTAGCCCTGCCGGACTTTACGGTTGGCGCCATGGAGAACTGGGGCTTGATGACGTTTCGGGAGTCAATCCTGCTCGTGGACGAGGAGTCAACAAGTATTGAAAGCCGGCAAGTTTCGGCATTGGTGATTTGCCACGAAGTCAGTCATCAGTGGTTCGGTAATCTCGTTACCATGAAATGGTGGGACGATCTCTGGCTGAACGAAAGTTTCGCCAATATGATGGAATACCGCGGTGTCGACGCGATATTTCCGGAATGGAACATTTGGGAACAATTCGTGAGCCACGAGTCTGTTTCAGCAAAGCGACGCGATAGCCTCAGCGACGTGCAACCGGTACATATCGACGTCAACCACCCTGAGGAAATTAATACGGTCTTCGATCCGTCGATTGTCTACGCCAAGGGCGGTACGCTGCTGCATATGCTGATGCACTACCTTGGCGAAGACGTCTTTCGCAAAGGCCTACAAGCCTATTTCAAGCAACATCAATATGGCAACACGCAAGCCGCCGACTTGTGGACGGCCTTCAGCAAAGCCAGTGGCCAAGACATAGATAGCTTTATGGAGAATTGGCTGAGTAAGCCTGGTTACCCGCTCGTAGATGTCGACTGGAAGCCGGGGGCGCCAGAACTTAATTTGTCCCAGCAACGCTTCTTAAGTGATCCGACGAGTAAAGACGCAGCGAAAACTATCTGGCAAGTTCCTTTGGCGCCCACCGTACCGCTGATGCCGAGCATATTAAAAACTGTTCGCTCTCAGGCACACGTCGAGAAAGCCGACCAAGTACTTATGCTCAATCACAACGGCACTAGTTACTTTGTCCCGCGTTATAGTAATGCCGATCATCTGGAGAAGATTCGTCAAGCAATCAGCGACAAAAAAGTTTCAGATATTGATCGCTTACTGCTGCTTGACAACTACATTTTGCTACAGCGTGGTGGTATGGCTGAAACTGTCGAGTTATTGGACTTGGTGAGCAGCTACAAAGATGAGCCGAACGAGAATGTCTGGGGATTGCTATCGATGAGTATTGGCGAAGTCCGTCGACTAATCGAGAGTGACGACAAAATCAATGACAAGCTCAACACCATGGTACAAGAGCTGGTCACCCCCTTGTTACCAAAGTTCGGCTGGGACGACAAGCCAAGTGATACCACGCATACACTGCGTATGCGTGGCCTCGTTTATTCACTTGCCGTCGGCGCTCAGGATCGCGCAACTATCGACACGGCCCTACACCGCTTTGCAAAGCTTAAGAAACCGAGCGACTTGCCTGCTAGCACCCGTAGCGTTTCCTACTTTGCCGCCGCCCGGTATGGCAAAGAGGCCGATTTCCAAAAGCTGCTTCATCTCTATCGAACTATCCCCAGTCATGACGAGAAAGAGGAAACTGCCGCCGGCTTTACCGCCGCCAAGAAACCGGCCCAAATCAAAGAGCTACTTGCTATGTTGATGACTAAGGATATCCGTAACCAAGATTTGCCTCATATGATCGCTTGGATGCTACGCAATCGCTACGCACGGGCCAATACTTGGCAGTGGGTACAAGACAACTGGCAGTGGTTGGTGGACGAACTGTCCGGCGACAAGCAATACGACACCTTGCCACGCTACAGCGGTAGCGTTTTCAGCAACACCGCTGAGCTGCAATCATATACCGCCTTCTTCGAACCAAAGAAATCAGAGATCGCCTTGCAACGCGCGATTGTACTTGGAGAACAAGAAATTCGGGGCCGTATTGCCTGGCGCGAACGCAACGAAGCCGCTGTCAAAAAGTATTTGAGCTAGAAGGCATTCTCGATAAAACCCAGGACAGCGAAGCTGTCGCCACCGATTTCAATGGCCGACAACATGTATTCGCCACGCCATTTAGACTCTTCAATATATGTATCAGCTGCCCGGCGCATCTGGTGTAGTTTGGTCGCGGTGATGGCCTCCAAGCCGCCACCCTGCTGGTTGCCGCGCCGGTACTTAACTTCGACGAAGTGCTTGACACCATCCTTTTCAGCCACGATATCAATCTCGCAGCGCGGCCGGCGCCAATTCTGCTCGATAATCTTGTAGCCCCGCATTTCCAGATAAACCCGGGCGGCCATCTCGGCTTTTCGCCCAGTCTCAGTCGTCGACACGATCGTCTCCTGTATATCCCGAGAATTTGTCATACTGGCTAGCAATATCCTCGGGAATGGTTTCGCCCAGGTATGTGAAGCGCGGCTTGGCTTGGGCCTGTACCGTGACAGTCTCAAAGAACATACCATACGGCCGGACGGTAATACGTGGTTTGGCATTTACTCCTAGCGGAATGTACGCCACGAGTTTCTCTTCGGTCTCGCTATGACGAGCCGCACCCAGTACCAGCACGAGTAACCCTTTATAATGCTTGTAGACGCCAGCCTTCAATTCACTCATACAGTTCATTGTAGCAGCGGTATGGCTTACCCGCGAGCTACACATTATTATCCTAAACTTGTTTCTGGATGACGAGAGTGGAGATTTTCCAAAAACTAAAGACTCGCTAACGCCTGGATGGGCTTGTAAGAGCGGCGATGTAGTTCAGTGATGCCGTGGAGCTTGAGTTTTTGCAGATGCAAAGCAGTGCCGTAACCGACGTGTTGCTCGAAACCGTACTCCGGATACTTGGCGGCAATCCGCGCCATGAAATTGTCGCGGGCCACCTTAGCAGCGATACTGGCAGCGCTAACTGCCGGTACGCTGGCATCGGCTTTGACAACTGCTCTGGCTTTCGGATTATCAGGAAGAAAGTTAAAATTGCCATCTATAATAATCTCGTCATAACTGGCGGCAAGCTCCTCCAGTGCCCGGCGCATGGCTAACGCGACAGCTGCTGTTAGCCCTAGGCTGTCTACCTCGCTCGGCGACGCCCAGCCTAAACCAACCGCTAGAGCTTTCGCCTGAATGATAACTGCTAGCCTTTCCCGCTGCTTCTTAGTAAGCCGCTTGGAGTCGGTAAGGCCCGCAATCGGCTGGCCCAAAATAACCGCGCCGGCTACAACCGGCCCCGCCCAACAACCCCTGCCAACTTCATCAATACCAACAATCATAATTATCTTTAGTTTACCACTAAGCATAATCTTGTTATTGCTTGCTTTATAAAATTTATTATTATATAATTAAATATTATGCCTAGCGTTAAGCGCGTACTAATGCACAGTTTAGCTTCAACGGTAACCCCAGAAGTAAACCAGGTACGCCGCGAGCAACTCCAAGCTATACAGAATCAAACAAGACGCACCGGTGCCTTAGCGTTGCATGACGTTGCGACAAAGCGCCCTGAAGTAGTGGCCGCTTTCCTTGGTTTAGATTATCAACCTACAGCACTGGAACACGTTGGTAGCGGGTGCGAGTCAAATGTCTTTCGCCTCAACGAAAGCGATGTATTGAAAGTCAATTTCTTGAGCCTCATAATGTCAGGACGTAAACGACAAGAATACGCCCGTAGAGCTAGAGTTGAGCACCAAGCTATGAAGCACTACCTTGGTTCTTTTATAGTACCCCAGGAGACAGACTTAGCCACGCACCCTTCATTCCCTAATCGTGAAGCTACCCAAGCCACGCAGTCTTTCGTAGAAATCACCGACCCTCAGCTATTTCCATCTACCTCGACTCATGAGATGGCCCAAACTATCGGCCACTTGCGAGCGGAACAACCCGACATCATAGACCAGCTTAGTGAATTCCTTGTAAGAAGCCAGCGACTGTACAGAGAAGAAGGGTTGCTGCCTGACGTACTCGGTCACGGCAATTTAGTACTTGATGATGGCGGCAGCTTGAAAATGATAGACGGACAACCTATTGCGCCGCAATTCACAGATGCCCAAGCCAGAGCTGCGAGTAATCTCGGATATATGTCAGCAGCGCTAGAACTAGCGGCTTAGGTAAAGTTTCTAGGCTTTTTCTTCGTGCGAGGCGACAACAGCGGCGGCTTTGGCTTCGAGGGCGGCTTCTTCGGCGGCCTTCTCTTGAGCCTTAGCAGCGGCTTCGGCGGCTACTTGCTCGTGGAGTTTGGCCTCTTCGGCTTCGGCGGCTTCGTCGTGCACGGCATTAACGCTCTCACGATCGAAGTCAACGCCGGCCATACGGGCTGATTTGCCGGTACGCTGGCGCATATAACTAAGATAATTGCGACGGACTTTACTGCGCTTGGTTACTTCGACTTTAACGACCAAAGGGCTGTGCAATAAGAAGCTCTTCTCAACACCCACACCGCTGGAAATACGGCGAACAGTGATGCGACTGGTGTGGCTGCCCTTATTGTCAGTACGAATAACCAGGCCTTGGAAGATCTGGACACGCTCTTTGCTGCCTTCGCGAATCTTTTGGTGGACACGTACAGTGTCACCGCTGCGTACGTCGACGACGGCTTTCTTCTTATACTGGTCATTAATTTTCTGGATCACGCTCTGCATATCCGGTCAATTGTACACGATTTACTCCTCTCGCGCAAGACATAGTCGGCAGATTCTTTACAAAATTTATTAAAGGTGGCCTATAATG
>DATHNF010000065.1:0-7910 GCA_035486285.1 Verrucomicrobiia bacterium
TTACTATGCGTACCGACAAACCAGAGGCTGAACTTGGCCTTTTCAATGATAGTGCTAAACTCGCCTACTCTACTTGGCCAGCGCATCGCCAATTAGCCGAAACCATACACGCTAAGATCAAAGAACTGTTAGAGTCGCAGAGCCGTAGCTTGAATGACTTGCAGGGTATTGTAATTTTTGAGGGACCTGGTAGCTTCACTGGCCTCCGCATTGGTTTGAGTGTCGCGAACGCTCTTGCCTATGGCCTGGCTATCCCGATTGTTGCCGAAGCTGGCGACAACTGGCTTATCGCAGGTGTTCACGAAATAATTAATGGTCAGAACCAGCACATCGTTCTCCCGAAGTACGGTTCACCGCCGCACACTACAACACCCAAGCATTGACCGCGGCGGCTCTTTCGGCGTATATTTAATGCAGGAATTGCCATGTTTGAGAGCGCAATATCCCTACAACCTAAATTCTAAATTATTCGACTTTCAGATTAGTTTTATCAGGCTAGAGAAGTGATAGCGATTGTCTGAACAAAAGACTTTTCTGCAGATAGAAAGGACAGATTATGTTACCAGTAGTGCTCGCTATAGTTGGGCTGGTTGCTGGCTTTGGTGCCAATACCGTCGTTAATAAACAGCGTATGGGGTCCGCCGAAGAGCGTGCCAAAAAAGAGTTGCAACGCGCCAAGAAAGAAGCCGACAAGCTAGTCGAACAAGCCCGCGAAGAATCAAACAAAGCTGTTGAGCAGACACGCAAAGAAGAACAAGCTCGCCGCAAGGAATTAAAAGACCTGGAGCAGCGCTTAGTTACCCGCGAAGAATCCCTCGACAAGAAGCTCGACGAGCTCGACAAGCGCAACGAAAACCTGCGCAAGAACGAGGACGAGGTCGAGCAGCTTAAGAATGAAATCCGCACCATTCGTACCAAGCAGCAAGATAAGCTGGAGAAAATCGCCAAGCTTAGCAAGGCCGATGCTGCCGATAAACTCATGCAGATGACGGAGCGCGACATCAAACAAGACTTGATTGGCCTAGTTAACAAATTACAGAATGAAGCCCGGGACAATGCTGACGAGCAAGCTGCTTTAATCATTACCACGGCTATGGAGCGCATGGCCAGCGAAGTGACGGCCGAGCGGACAATCACTAGTATTAAGCTGGACGATGACGAAATGAAGGGCCGGATTATTGGCAAAGAAGGCCGTAATATCCAAGCCTTGCAACGGGCGACCGGTGTCGACATTATGGTCGATGATACACCCGGCTATGTAGTCCTGAGCAGCTTTGACCCGATTCGCCGCGAAGTGGCTCGCCAGACTATGGAGATGCTCATGAAAGACGGCCGTATTCATCCTGGCCGCATCGAAGAGGTTGTCGCCAAGGCCCAGAAGAACGTCGAGAAAGACGTTATCCGTGCTGGCGAAGACGCCGCCCGCGAAGTCGGTGTGATCGGTATCCCCAAAGAGATTTTGCAGCTACTCGGCGAACTTAAGTACCGCACCAGTTATGGCCAGAACGTACTTAAGCATTCAACTGAGATGGCTCATATGGCTGGCGTCATAGCCGAGGAAGTCGGCGCTGACGTTAAGACCTCCAAGTATGCCGCGCTGGTTCATGACCTCGGCAAGGCTCTGACACATAAGATGGAAGGCAAACATCACCACATCAGCGGTGAAATGTTGCGTAAATACGGTGCTCCGGAAGCAGTTGCCTTAGCCGCCGAACAACACCACGATGACGTCGAAGCTACCAGCGTTGAAGCTTTGATAATCCGCACCGTTGATGCCATTAGCGCTTCCCGCCCGGGTGCTCGTAACATCAGTGCCGAAAACTTTGGCGAGCGTATGCGGGAGTTGGAAAACGTTGCCAATGGCTTCAAGGGCATTGAGAAGTCGTATGCTATTAGTGCCGGCCGCGAAGTCCGGGTCTTCGTCCAGCCCCAAGCTATCGATGACCTGAGCGCCATTAAGCTAGCCCGCGACATCGCTACTAAGATCGAGTCGACCATGCAATATCCCGGCACTATCAAGGTGAACGTCATCCGCGAAACCCGCGCCATCGAATTCGCCAAGTAGGAATATAATTGCTGGCGTGAAAGCACCCACATTTATTTCTAACACGACTGATGATAAGCACTGTGTTCAAGCTAGCGTCGGCATGGTTTTGGGCTACTTTCTGCCTGAACGTAAGTTTTCTATGGCGCAACTCGAGAAGCTAACCGGCTTTGTTGAGGGCAAGGGCGCCTGGGAAATGGAAGAACTGCTCAATTACGATAGATTGGGTCTTGAAGCAGTAGTTATTGTCAACTCAAGCTATGAGGAATTTGCTAAAAGAGGCTTTGATTATTTAGCGGAAGTCATGGGTTCGGATATAGCTCAATGGGCCGAGACCCAAACCGGAGACATTGAGCTAGAGAAGAAACGAGCCGCCGAAGTGGCCAAAAAAGACATCCATGAATATAGAGTACCAACACGGGAAGACATTCGCCGTCTTTTAGCCGAGGGCTGGTTAGTTATGTTAGAAACGAACGCTAGGAAGCTTAATTACCAGGCAGGGTTTACTGGCCATAGAGTGTTAGTCTATGCTGCCGATGTCACGGGAGTAACGATGCATGACCCGGGTCGGCCAGCTCACCAATCGCGATTCGTAGACTGGGAGCTGCTCGAACAGGCTTGGGCAGACCCGAACGAAAACGCTAAAACATTAATCGCAGTAAGAAAAAGAAATTAGTATACACTTCTTGGGACTCGAAAAATCTGCTATGCTTTTAGCATAAGCATAGTCTAAGGCCCAAAAATGAAAAACTTTCTGCTGACTAAGATCCGTCTGAGCGTTTACTTCTGGTTCTTTTTCGTGGTCTACTTGATAGCTTCCAAGGAAGTGTCCGGTACTACCTTCACGGCTGGTCCGCTGACCCTCTTCTCGGTCAACTCGTTTCTGTATGGTTTCTATATTTCACCGATTTTGGCTGCCCAGAAGACTCGCATTGAATCACTACACCAAATTATTCGCAGTGAATCAAACGCGTTGTTTAGCATCGTCCTGCACTCCAAGAAGCTGTCAAAAGAAACGCGTAATGAACTTCAGGCGTTAGTCGTAGCTTACATCCGCGCCAAGCTACGTCAAAGGGGACCGAATGCCGGCGAAAAAGAATACGAAGCAATTATCACGTACTGTGTGGAGTACAAGGGCAAAGAAAGCGACCAGATTGATAAGACATTGGAGGAGTTGGTGGCCAACCAACAAAACCGCACTAACTTCAGTATGCAAAAAGCTAACAAAGTCTTCGCCAACGAGTGGCATATCATGGCCATCCTGTTCTCAATTACGCTTGGCTTTATTTTGAGTATCAGCATACCCGATAAGCCGATTATGCACATTGTCCGGGCGCTGCTTTGCACCGGTTTGACCATGCTGATCGTGAATCTTATTAAGCTGAACAGCCTGACCCACAAGAAAGCCAAGCAAATGTGGCAACCCTTCAAAAAGCTCGTCGAAACTGACTTCTACCGCATTGATTAATTGCTTGCTAGGCATATCGCTTCTATACTAACCAGCATATGAAGATCCTGTATGTCGGTGATGTGATGGCGGAGATGGGCCTGCAAGTTGTGGAGCAGGTTTTGCCACAGCTTCGGCGCGGCGAGCAGATTGACTTGGTTATTGCCCAGGCCGAGAATGTTAGCGACGGCAAAGGGGTCACAATACATGACTTCAAGCGCCTGCAAACGGCCGGCGTGGATTTTTGCACAGGTGGCAATTGGAGCCTCTACCGTGACGAGATTATTCCGGCGCTCAATGACCCTGCTCAACCAATTATCCGGCCCGCCAATTATCCATCAGGCACTCCTGGGCGAGGCTGGAAATATATTGAGACGGCGGCTGGAAAAGTATTAGTTATTAGTTTGCTGGGGCACATCGTTGGTAAAGATGCCGACAAACCATTTGATAACCCTTTGCAAGTGGTCGACAAGATTCTGGAAAGTCAGCAAGCTGTCACCAAAGCTGCCGTCATCGTGAATTTGCACGGTGACTATTCCAGCGAAAAGGTTGTTATCGGGCACTATCTTGACGGTCAAGCTACGCTGGTAGTGGGTGACCATTGGCATGTGCCAACAGCCGATGCTCGCGTGCTGCCTGGTGGTACGGCACATATCACTGACGCCGGCATGTGTGGAGCACTCGATGCCTCACTGGGCGTGACATACGATAGTATCATTCCTCGTTGGCGTAACGGTACCAAGACGCGCAATATATTAGCAACCGAAGGCCGTAGCCAGTTCAACGCTGTTTTGGTTGAGACCAATAGCGCCGGTCTTGCCAAATCAATCACGCAGATCAACCAGCAATTGCATATATAAAAGTATAATTGTATAATAGGCTCTTATCCCCTCACTGTAGGTAGACTTCTTGATAATGCTGATAGAATACAAGGTTTTGCTATAATTAATGGCCTAACTCATGACATTACCTTTGATAAACAATCTAAAAGATTATTACTTCAACCCCGAACAGGAGATAACATACAAAGCCTATATATTTCTGACCAACCACCAAGAGAAGAAAGTTCACCCACTAGTAATAACTAAGCAGCCGAATAAGAAGACGAAAGAAAAGGGTGTAATATCTCACGTAATAGATATGGGCTGGGTGGATAACTTAGAGGAATTTGCATTTCAGTTGGACGCAGTAATTAAAGAGGTAAAATCCAAAGAGCCTTAGCCCTTCCTAACCACTTTCTTCAACACGTCGTAGAACTCTTTCTTCGTAATAGGCGGTATAGGTTTGTTCTTAGGCATAACCCTATTCTAACAGTTAATGCTAGCAAGTTCTTCGTTCAGGTCGCTTTGCAGACTGTCTAACTCCTGTTGATGTGATTGTGCGAGGTTACCTGATTGGCTAGCCTGTAAACCACTACTCATACCGCCTAACTGCTGATTATATTGTTGCTGTATTTGGCCAACTTCTTGGTTGTACTCTTGGTTAGAAGTTGCGACCTCACTGTTATATTCGTCTTCGTACTGGGCTTTTAGGGTTTGGTTACAGGTGACAGGTGGCGGGGTATAGGCGGGAATCGAATAATTGGTGGGTGCCGCAACGCTAGGAGTAGTTGTCGGCGGCTTATATGTATCAGCTGCTGGTACATGGGTAGTGCTTGCCCCTCCAAACGTATAAGATGTGCTGTTATCTGAAGTTCCTGAAGAACTGCTGGTTGTAGCAAGCGCTCCTAGCCATTTAGAAACCCCTCCATGCCCTGAACAGCTACCAGAGCGGCTTTGGCTATGGCTATAGAAACCATCGTTACAAAGGGCTGTTGCACCACTTGAATTATGGTCAGGGGTTTCTACCTTTTGGCCTTTAGAATCCGTGTAGTAGGAAATAGCATTAGTGTTTGCATACTGGTAAGTGGCCGCTGAAGCGCTTCCTATTATTAGTATCCCACCGACCAGAATAAGTTTGTGTTTGAAGATATGTAGTATTCCCATTGCCACTCCTCGTTTAATAAAAAAGGACACCTATCTCTAGGTGTCTAAGCCAAGCAGCGAATTTACATTCACTGTGTTCGAGAATAGGTGTCCATTCTCGAATGTAAACAAAAAGGCGCTACCTGACTTAGACAAGGCCAGTATACCATATCTACCTACAATGAGGGTGAAGTTGTATATACTTAAACCCATGCAAAAATGTAGAGTTTGTAAAACCGCAGATTCAACTGGATTAAAGACACTGAGAGTTAGAAGTGGAACAGGGACTACTACTAGAACTATGCACTTATGTGATGAATGCTACGACAAGTTTAAAGACGGCCACGGACAGTTACTTGAGTTCAAGCCGTCTCCGAAATTATAAGCTCTCCGTTGATAACTTTGTATTCGTGGTCTTCTAGTTCGTTAAAGGTCATAAGCTGACCATCAATAGTCAGATTATCGAGATTCCAGCCCTTTTTGTATAGAGCTGACATCAAAGTATTAATGGCTTCTGCGACCTCATCGCCTACGTGTATTTTAGAGGAGGGTTTCATACATTACCTACACTGAGGGTATAAGAGCCGTATAATATGCAATTATGCGCCCTAAAGATCGTGCCGGAGGCATTTTACCCTCCGGTGAACTAGTAATTGATCGAACTGTAGCAGAGTACGAAGCAGGTGATTATCGTTTCGACGGCCAGTTTTATCAAACAGTTGACGAGGCTGAATATACCCGTCGGCAAGCAGTAATTAGCCAGCACCTGGAAGCTAATACGGCCCCGCTTCTGGAGCTGGAAGCCTATCAACAATGGGTCGAGCTAGATTGGAAAGAGCCGCACGGCACTTATCGGGCAGCCGAGCGTTTCGCAAATAAAGTAAAAGAAGAAGCCTGGTTTGAAGCGCCCGAAGCCTTTTATGATGCAGCCGGCTGGCCAGCCGACAGCGAACTCCAGCACGCGGCCCTGAGCGAAGCAGGTGACGTGCTATGGACAGTAAGTGCCCTAGCAAGCAATGGCGGGGTGAATATTAATCAAGCTGTCCAAAGCAAACTGTGGGGAGATGGCTTGCTCAGTAGGCGGGTTGCGAATCTAACGCTTGCTGATATTGACGCTCTTATCGGCGATGAAAAGGTCACGCCCTATCTATCGGCTCACCTAGCAGCACATGCCGGTGACGATATCGAATTAATTAAATTGGACGAAATGGAGCCACGACTTAACTTGCTATTTCGCACGGCGTCCTTGGCCGTAACTTGTGTCAAACAGTTCGGTTATGGCGATACGCCTTTCGCTGCAAGCTTTTATCAAAAAATAGGTCAGGAAGAAGTCGCGCCAATGGTCGCAGATCAAGTATTGCTGGTTGCCTGGTACGCTAAGCATTGGCTTGGCTCCAGCTTGGCGGAGGTTGCTAGGATTAATGCTTTGAAACTGCGTTCGCGCGTAGAAGCCGGGCTGGTCGATAAAAGTGACGGCCCCCGTACCGAGCCATAGTTGGTAATTTGCGCCAGGATCACGTATAATCGCCTCTGTTACACGTAGTCATCGTGTAGTTGTAGCTCGTGAGCAGGTTTCGCTAAGGACGCTTCGCTCGTCGCTACAAAATATGCCATCGGCATATCTCGGGGTGTGGCGCAGTTGGCTAGCGCGCCGCGTTTGGGACGCGGAGGTCGGAGGTTCAAGTCCTCTCACCCCGACCAAGTGATATTTTGCTTAAATCAACAAGCATATCATACGGTTTATTGAGCTTGATAACAGATACAACGTCATCACCAGCTCCTAGGTTCAACACTACTTCATTTAGGACAGCGTCTAGTTCCAGTAAGTCTCTCGTACTATTGATAGTTTTCAGATACGAACGGGTGAGTTCGTAAAACTCTTGACGGGTTGGCAAGGCTGTCTTTAATTTATCCAACTCTGCATTTGCCACCTTAATGTTAGCCTGAGCCACGTTAATAAGGTTTTGGTGATACTCCAATTTGCCCGAATGGTGTTTAACATACTCCTTGGGGTACTCGCTTTGAAAGTCCTGATATTTGGCGTATTGCTTGTTATTGAGAGTTAGACTTGCTTTGGCTTCGCTTAATTTACGCCTTGCAACCGCTTTATCCTGAGCAACTTTAACCTCTAATTTATCAATGTAATAATTGTAGGCTTCCTCGCTCTTTTTAGTGCATTGCTTGAGCATATCTTTCACTGGCTCAACTACCAACTTACCCCGAATACTCTTTTTAAGTGGCTTACCAAAAGTTTCAATAGCTAGTTTGTTGTTGTGCCTGATACAGTTCTCACGGTTACGGCAGTACCAACTAATAAGCCATTTACCCTTGTTCTTACCACGTTTAATTTCTTGGTGCTGCCATTGCATTGAGCTATCACAGTATTCGCAAATAACTTTACCCCTAAGTAGCCCATACTCTAACCTAGCTGAGGCTGCACCTTTACCAGCATATT
>DATHNF010000066.1:0-6009 GCA_035486285.1 Verrucomicrobiia bacterium
AGCTTTGAGGGCTTTTTCGTCGTGTGTTTGCTTGATGCCGACACTGTGGTAGTAGTTGTCATCTTCGTTAATAACGACTAGGTTAGGGCATAGCTGGCTGAGGAATGCCACGCGAGCCTGCTCTTCACGGTTGGCGTCTTCACTGATTTTGGCGGTTAGCGTACTGACACGGGCTACATCACCTATTTCGCGCAGTAGCTCCAGCACTTTGGTTTGAAAATCAGCGATATGCGGTATGTTGCCCTGCTCTGCCGTAGCTTTCAAGCGTATGACGACTGACTTCTCTAGCTGGCGGACACGTTCCCGGGTGATGCCAAGCATTTCACCGATTTGTTCTAGGGTTTCCTTGCGGTCAAAGAGGCCAAAACGCCGTGCGACAATCTCGCGTTCCCGTTCGCGTTCAATAGTTGCCAGCACGTCGCTGACTAGTTGTTCGGTGGTGGGTTCGGTAGCAGTTGTGGTTTGGGCCATAATGGTGGTATCTTCCCTAGTGTTCTATTACTTTGATAGTATTATAAAACTATAATTTTTAAAAGTCAACACATTTCACGTCTATAGCTTATTGTAGCACATTCATGACAGCAAGGCTTAGTCTATGTTGTAAAAATACTATCTGACCACGGCCTTTACCGAGAGGCTAGTTTATCAGCTTATAATTTGACCGCATACAGTTAAGACTGGCTGCTGTTTTACTTCTTGGGAGCTTTTTTGCCACGGCGGAAACCGCGCTTCTTGGCGGGTGCGGCAGCCAGAATAGCTTGGGCCTCAGCCTCTGTTAGTTTGGCCGGATCCTGCTCTTTGGCGATGCGGGCGTTCTTCTTTCCGTCAGTGATATAGGGGCCGTAGGGGCCGTTCAAGATTTTGATGCCGCTGGCAAACTCTTTAATGTGTTTGGCCGCGTCTTTCGCAAGCTTCTGTTCGTAGAGTTCACGGGCTTCGGCCTCGGTAATGGTGTGCGGGTCGAGCGGCTTGATAGAGACAAACACCTTATCAACCTGTACGTAGGGACCGAAACGGCCAATGTTGGCCTTCATCTCCTGTCCGTCAGCAGTCCTGCCTACTACCTTGGGGAGCTTGAACATTTCCAGCGCTTGTTCCAGAGTGACGGTATCAATGGTTGTGCCAGTGGGCAGTGGCGCGAAAACTGGCTTCTTGGTCTCGTCTTCGATATCTCCCTTGAGCAACATTGGCCCATAGCGGCCGAAGCGAGAGTAAATCGGTTCCCCGCTCTTGGGATCAGTGCCCAGTTGACGGGCTTGCGAAACCTCGCTACGCGAAATATCAGCCGACTGCTCAATCAAGGGATGGAAATCTTTGTAGAAACTGCTAATCATCTGCTCCCACCCTTGCTTACCATCAGCAATCTTGTCGAAATCCGTCTCCACGCGGGCCGTAAAGTCATAGTCCACAACCGATGGGAAGTGCTTGACCAAGAAGTCGTTGGTAACTTCGGCAATTCCTGTTGGCACCAGCTTATTCCGGTCAGCGCCGAAGGTAACCTTGGTCTTTAGCTCTTGGACCTTGGCGTCTTGGAGCTTGAACTCGGTTATGTCGCGTTCCTGACCTTCAAGATCGGTCTTTTCAACGTAGCCACGAGTCTGGATGGTCGAAATGGTTGGCGCGTAGGTGCTAGGGCGGCCAATGCCGAGCTCTTCAAGCTTGCGTACCAGAGCGGCTTCGGAATAACGTGCCGCCGGCCGGGTAAAGGTTTCTGTGGCCGTTACGGACTGCATAGCTAGGAATTGGCCGGTTTTGAGGGGCGGAAGCAGGACATCGTCCTTGGTGCCACCGTAGACACGCATAAAGCCGTCGAAGCGCAGTATTTCACCTTTAGCTAAGAAAGTTTCTGTCTGACCACTGACAGTAATAGTTACTTCAGTACGTTCCAGCTTGGCGGGACTCATCTGGGAAGCCAAAGCCCGTTGCCAGATGAGTTGGTAAAGTTTGTGTTGCTGGTCATCGCCGCCGGCGCTGTTTTGACTGAAGTCGGTGGGCCGGATTGCTTCGTGGGCCTCTTGAGCGCTCTGGTTTTTGGTCTTATATTGCCGGACTTGGTGGTATTCGGTGCCAAACTGCTGCTTGATGTACTTTTCGGCTGCGCTGATGGCCAGCCCGGACAAGATGGTGCTATCGGTGCGCATATACGTAATATGACCGGCTTCGTAGAGCCGTTGGGCCAAGGTCATGGTCTGTCGGACGCTATAGCCAAGTCGGCGGCTGGCTTCTTGTTGAAGTGTACTGGTAGTAAAAGGCGCGCCTGGGCTGCGGCTGGCGGGCTTCTGCTCGATGGCTTTGATGGTGTATGTGGCGCCGATTATAGCTTGGAGCCAAGCTTTGGCGGCGGCCGCGTCGGGTAGTTTGACGGATAGCTCGGCGGGGATTTCCTGCCCATCTGCTAAGAAGATAGCAGTAACCTTGAAGGAGCTCTGGGCGTTGAAGTCGCGAATCTCCCGCTCCCGCTCGACAATTAAGCGGACGGCAACAGATTGGACGCGGCCAGCGCTGAGGCCGGTGCGGACCTTCTTCCATAGGACTGGAGATAATTCGTAGCCGACGAGACGGTCGAGTACCCGCCTAGCCTGTTGAGCGTCTACAAGCTTAATATCGACCGTACGGGGGTTCTTGATAGCCGTGTCAATAGCCGTCTTGGTTATTTCGTGGAAAACGATGCGCTTGGTTTTGGCTGGGTCAAGTTTGAGGGCATGCGCCAGGTGCCAGGCGATGGCCTCTCCTTCGCGGTCCTCATCGCTGGCTAGCCAGACTTCGCTGCCGGCAGCAGCTTTTTTGAGCTCGGCTACTACCTTTTTTTTGTCGGCGCTGACTTCGTACTTGGGAGCGAAGTTGTGCTCGATGTCGATATTCAAACCTTTTTTCGGTAAATCACGGATATGGCCGAAGCTGCTCTTAACAGCGTAATCCTTACCGAGAAACTTCTCGATAGTCTTGGCCTTGGCCGGGCTTTCTACGATAACTAAATTTTTTGCCATAAGCCTCTATAGTAAGCGTATTTGCTCTAAAAACACAATATATATAAGAATGTCGCGCGGCACAGGTAGCTGTTTGACGCCAGACCAAAAGGCTTAGGCGCCGAAATACTGCCCGGCCTTGTAGCCGGCCCAGATGCCGAAGAATGAACCCACGGTACCGATTAGGATGCTAGCAGCGCCGAACCAGTTGCCGTGGTCCATGAGCGCGCCCAGCCAGCCGCCAATAGTGCCGAAAACAGTGATGCCGATGAAAATCATAAGCTTCATACGATTAGTCTAGCACACCGCCCAAGTCGTTGTTCATGCTTAGTAAATAGCCCAGTGGTTGGCACCGAGGGAACGGATCTTACCGCCGATTTCGAGCATGGTTAGGACTTGGTTGAACTCGCTGGTGGAGAGCTGGCTCTGGTGGAAGAGTTGGTCGCCATCGCCGACACCTTGCAGCAGCAAATCCAATACTCGTTGTTCGTAGGCGTTGCGGCCGCGGACTTCGGTGGCGGCTGTCTGGTGCTCTTCCAGGCCAAGCGCGTGCAACACGTCGACGTACGAAGTTACGGGCGTGGCGCCAGCTTTAATAAGGTTATTGGCACCAACAGAGCCTGGGCCGGTAATATTGCCGGGAACGGCCAGCACGTCCTTGCCCTGCTCGAGGGCAAACCGAGCAGTGTGCAGGCTGCCGCTCTTCTCAGCCGCTTCGGTAATCAGAATGGCCTGGCTCAAACCGGCCACTAATCGATTGCGGGCAATGAAGTTCTGCTTCTGAGGAAAGGCACCTTCGGCGTACTCACTGACGAGCGCCCCGCCCCGCTCGATAATGGCCTGCCCTAGCTGTCGGTTTGTGGCTGGCGCGATGACCTGTAGCGGACTCGGCAGCACGGCAATCGCCAAGCCTCCGGCCTCTAATGTCGCTTGGTGAGCCAGCCCATCTACGCCTAACGCTAGGCCGCTAATGATAACTATACCCTGCTCTGCCAGCTGCCGGGCTAACTGAGTGGTTACCTGTTTACCGTAGGGGCTGACACTGCGGCTGCCGACAATGGCTACGCGTGGGCGCTTCATGAGTTCGCTCAGAGGTGTGCCAGCGTGGAATAGCTGCGCGGGTGGGCTGGGTATATGGCGCAAGGCTTCCGGGTATGCGCCAAGCGTAAGCTTATTGATTTTCATGCAAAATATTTTAAAGTATTGACATAAGGACACTCTTTTGCTAAAATAGCAATTCGTGAGTCCTATTACTGGATTCTTGTACCTTTTACCCCCATTCTAACACCTCTGACTCACAGAGCCAGAGAAAACTGTTAGATTGTTTTAGGGCGGTGCGCGAAAAAGTTGTTACCCTCCACTTATTCTGTACGCGTTAGGCTTAGCTTGACACGCTCTAAAACATACTAACCCCTTTAACTAGATTCCTCGATCACTCCGGTGATCCCGGGGTCCCCAATTCAAGGTGAGCCTAAATGGTTCCGTCGTTCGCGGCGGAGGCACGTGACATTTGATTATCGTCAATGATGCTTCACTGGGGTGGGTTGAAGGGTGGGGGCACGACTTGTTCGTGCCCATTAATGAGCCTCCGGCGGTGCCCACCCCCTCCGGAGGCTCTTTATTTCACGCTCTATTGTAGGACGCTTCGCTCGTGCCTACAAAACATCTCGCAGGGATGTTCTGCCCTCCGGAGGCCCTTTATGTTTGACGGGATAATTACTGAGTCCTATTGTAGTTAATAGTTATTAAAGAAATGAAGAGCAGCCCGAGCCATGAACTTTGATAAAGACAGCATTATATTTACCGAAGGAGAGCAGTATATTACGGGATTACCCGAAAAGATGCCGATTAATGGCATAGGCGTCGCTTTTGGCAGAGTGCGTTTGGCGAGAGCGCAGTGTCATAATGACTTCCTCACGCTATTGACGTGTGACCTGGATAGCTTGAACGAGCGACAAGCTGCTCAGTTACCCCTTTACTCAGAACGTTTGCGTCGCCTAGACCATATATCAGAGCGGTTGATCCCTGCTCTGATGCCGAGGATCCTAAGTGAACTAGAGCATGCCCTGCCGAGGATAGTTTAAACCAAGAAGTTATGGGTGTCGTGCGGGAGTTCGGCGCCGTACAGATACTCGCTGAGGATGGCATTAGCTTCACGCGTGAGGTTGGGCAATTGGGCTTGCTCTTCAGCTGAGAACTTCTGGAGAACAAAATCCTCACTTTTAATCTTAGTTGGATGCTTGGGTCCCACGCCGACGCGAATACGGCCATAGTTTTCGCCAATGTGCTCAGTAACTGATTTGATGCCGTTATGCCCCGCGCTGCTACCCCCGATACGTAGGCGGATCTGGCCGAAGTCAATATCCAATTCGTCATGGATAACAGCGATATACTCGAGATTGATTTTGTAAAAATTCATGACCGCCTGCACCGCTTCACCGCTGAGATTCATAAAAGTCGTAGGTTTGATGGCGATTACGCGCGTGTCGCCGACTTGCCCGCTGCTGAGTAAACATTTCAAATCTTTCTTCTGTAGCCACTCGGCCATCTCGCCAGTCTTACTAACGAATTCGTCCAAACACAGGAAACCGACGTTATGTCTGGTCAAATCATACTCTTTGCCGGGGTTGCCCAGCCCTACCAACAAGATAGTTTTGCTCAACCCGACGGAATAGTACATCGTCGGGTCACTTACCTGTGGTCGTTTCTGTAGCCAAGCCATGTCAAACAGTATTAGGTATCCTGAGATAAGAATCAAGAGACCCAGTTATTTGTAACTATTGACCTACAATTGTATAATAGTCTGTGTTATAGACTTTATTGAGGACTACCCTACCCATGGCTTTAGAAATAGCTACTACGCAAGAACAATCTGCGGAACAGGATCTGGCCGAACAGCGGCAGATTTTACACAAAGTTGCCCAAGGGGTGGGCGAAGCGGCAGCCCTTAATTTCAGGAGAGCTTTCTGTGTAGCTAAAGCCCGGTTAATTATGGGGCATGTAGGTGTTACTAGGGTCGATACGGGCGAAAGCATCGGGCGAC
>DATHNF010000067.1:0-12381 GCA_035486285.1 Verrucomicrobiia bacterium
AGCGGCCGCGTAGCTGGTTATCGATGCGGCGTGATTCGTGGCGCTCAGAGCCGAGCACGAATAAGCCGCCTATCTCTTTAACGCCCTCGCCAAGAACGATGTCAGTACCGCGTCCGGCAATGTTAGTTGCCAGCGTAACAGCGCCCTGCTCACCTGCCTGGGCGACAATCTTGGCTTCGCGTTCGTTGTTCTTGGCGTTCAGTACCTGGTGCGGTACGCCGGCCTTGTCCAGCATAGCGCCAAGGGCTTCGTTCTTCTCGATGGAGACCGTGCCGATAAGAACTGGCTGGCCTTTGGTGTGCAGCGTCTTTACTTCGCGGGCGATAGCTTTGAACTTGCCTTTTTCGGTGCGGTAAATCCGGTCGGTGCGGTCGATACGAGCGATGATGCGGTTGGACGGGATCTCCACGACATCGAGTTTATAAATCTGGTGGAACTCTTCGGCTTCGGTCAGCGCCGTGCCGGTCATGCCGCCCAGCTTGTCATACAAACGGAAGTAGTTCTGGAAGGAAATGGTCGCCAGCGTCATTGATTCTTGCTGGACTTCGACGCCTTCTTTAGCTTCAATAGCCTGGTGCAGACCTTCGTTATAGCGGCGGCCAGCCAGCAAACGGCCGGTAAACTCGTCGACGATGACAACTTCGCCTTCTTTGGTCACCACGTAATCCTTGTCGCGGGTGAATAAGGCGTGCGCGCGCATGGCTTGCTGCAAGTGATAAATGGTGCGGATATTTTCGGAGCCGTAGAGATTGTCGATAGCGAGGATCTTCTCGATCTTTTCGACACCGGCGTCGGTTAAGATGACCGTCTTGCGTTTTTCGTCAGTTTCGAAGTGTTTCTCCTTAACCAATTGTCGGACAACCTTGGAGAATTGGGCGTACGCCGTACCGCTCGTGACGCTGGGAGCGCTAATAATAAGCGGCGTACGGGCCTCATCAACCAGGATGGAATCAACCTCGTCGACGATGGCGTAGTGCAAGTCATGTTGGCGCAGCTGGTCTTCCTCGCGCACCATGTTGTCGCGCAGGTAGTCAAAACCGTACTCGTTATTAGTGCCGTAGGTAATGTCGGCGGCGTAGGCTTCTTGCCGGGTACAAGGTTTGAGGTGGCGGAAACGTTCGTCCTCATGGTCAGTATTAGTAAAGCTCGCGTCGTATCGATAAGAGTGGTCGCCCAGGATCACCCCCGTGCTCATACCAAGGAAATCATAGACCTGCCCCATCCAGCCCGCGTCGCGCTGTGCCAAGTAATCATTGACGGTCACGACGTGGACGCCCTTTTCGGTCAAGGCGTTTAGGTAGACGGGCGCGGTGGCCACTAGGGTCTTGCCCTCGCCGGTCTTCATTTCGGCGACGTTGCCTTCGTGCAGCACCATGCCGCCAATCAGCTGAACGTCGAAATGCCGCTGGCCAAGCGCCCGGGTAGCCGCCTCGCGCACCACCGCGAAAGCGTCGGGCAGAATGGCGTCGAGTGACTCTTTCTTGAGTCGCTTCTTGAGGACGTCGGTTTGCTCGCGCAGCTGTCTGTCCGACATTTTTTTGTACGTGTCAGCCCGGTCGTTGACCAGTTTGACACGCTTCCGCAGCCGCTTGACCGTCTTGGCCTGCGGGTCTCCCAAAATCTTTTTGAAAACAATATTCATTAAACCTCACGTCCCCCGGCTACGAAATACTCACAAGTAATACTAAGATTATAACCGGTTTCGACCCCGAATGCGACCGTTATTTCCCAGAGTGTTTAGGCCGCGATCTTGTCGATAGGTGCTTCGACGTGTTTGGCGGCAAGCCGGCCAGCAGTCTCAGCGGCCATAGTTCTGGCCAGCTCTGGATCATTCAGTGTAACCTCGCTGTATTCACCGTCAGCTGTCCTGTGCGACACGTGAACTGTACCGTCAGCTTCGTCCGTCGGATCATCATTGTGCCAATCGACGCGCGCCCTAGCGGTAACAAACGAGCCGTCAGCACGGTGTTCATCATCAATACCTATAACACTGTTTTCCTTCTCGGCACGGCCCCCTAGTTCCCCATAGTGTCTTTCGCTAACCAAAACTCGCGGGCCGTTGATGCCACCCATAGCTTCTAGTGGAGGCTGCTGTCCCCTGTTGACGAGATCGTGATTCGCGGTACCTTCAACTGCTTGCCGGGCGTTGTCAACGCTTTGCATGAGTTCGTCGTGGCTGGTTAATTTTTCTGACATCTTATTTCCTCCTTTTTGCTGTTTGCATTGTTTATTTTTGATGAGCTTGTATTTATAATAGCAAAAGTTTGATTAATTGTCAATGTTCATACATGATGAAAACGAGTGGAAAGGCAGCAGTGGATTTTGCCGTTTCCATGAAAGTCTTCTTACAGCTGTCTTCGACTCCCAAAGTGATCTTGATTTTTGCCAAAAGCAAGCATAAAGCCAAGCAAAGTGCAGCGAGACTGGCTAAGGGCTACTTGGATGTTTCAGTCGAATATATGGTATGGCTAGCTACAATTTGCCCGGCAACATCAGCGATCATCGATTTTGCCAGCCACGGATCTTGAAATGTGTACGTGTCAAAGCCACTCCTTGGATGCTGACAGGTAATGGTGATCTCGACATACTTATTTTCTAAAGGCACACTACTCGGCCATGAAACTCGTGCTTGCGCCAATACAAGAGAGCCATTGGGAAGTAATGTGCCGCTAAATCCAACTAATGTCGTGATTTCCAGCCAGCTACCTTCATACACATCACGTTTACTGCAAAGCAGCCAGTTTTTTTGAGCACAAAGCAATCATAATTTTGCTAGCTACACTGGATGGTGTAGATTATAAAATTCCCGATCGCCAACACCGCTATCGAACCGTATGGTGATACCGTTGACTGGCAATGTTTGGCGAAGTCCATTAGGATAATCGCTATTAACGACGTCGACTTCATCACGTGGAATATGTTCCGCAGCAAGGAAGGAGTCGCGCACAACCTCTTCCGGCACATACACGGTGACGTCGCTATCTCCAGCCATCGTAGCCACGCACCGTACTGTCCGCAAGCGGTCAAGGTAGGCACGGCTGCGAAACACCTCGACCGGCTTATAGATTGGGTCAAAGTCCACCAAAGGCCGCACGATTACTTTGGCCATAGGGTCCAGTGGGCTATTACGGTCAACGACAGTCTTACCCGCCAGTACAGCACAGGCCTCGTCATGACCCAGCGCCACTACAAAAGTCTCGTGCACAATTGCCGTTTCCATAGTCAGGATTATACAACAAGCACACATTTAAAACAAGTTGAGAGATGCGTCCGGGAACACTTTCAGGCGCTGCGTTGGTGGAAGCGGGCGAAGAGGTGGCGATGGGTTTTGCCGTTGCCGTGGAGGTCTTTGTACTTCTGGAGTTGTTGCTTGAGTTTGGCTTCGACGATGTCGACGGCGGCGTACATGTTGAGGGCGCTTTCTTTGACGACGATGGTGCTGTGCGGCAGGTGGAACGTGGCTTCGCAGGTGCAGTGGTTGTGGTTCTTGGTCTTACCTTCTTTGAGGTGGACTTCGGCGTGGGCGCTCTCCCGATTATGGGGTGAAATGTAACGGTCAAGACCGCCGATCTTCTTGGTGACGTATTTGCGTAAGGAGTCATCAACGGTAGCGTGAACGCCTTGTATCTCAAATTTTTGCAACATATGACCTCCTTGATGTTAATTTGCAGCGGATCTTACAAAGCTACTAATTAGTATACGCCTCGGTCCAAACATCATTCTGAATTTATTTCAGAATCCCATGTCAATCTGCAAAACTGCCGCCTTCATAAACAGGATCCTGAAACTAGTTCAGGATGACGACGGAGTTAGATTTCGGTGCGGCCGCCCATGAACGGCTGCAGCACTTGGGGGACTTTGACATTACCTTCTTTGGTCTGGAAGTTTTCGATAATCGCGATTGGCGTTCGGCTGAGGGCGAGAGCGGTGGCGTCATTGGTGTGCACCAACTGAACTTTGCTACCAGCCTGGATAGCGAGTTCGGGCTTGGTACCATCCGTCTCGGTCGCTGGGATAAACCGACGCACCCGGGTCTGCAAGCGCCGCGCCTGATAATCGGTCATATAATCAGCAGTGTGGGTTTCGCGATATGTTCCCTGTCCGGGCAGCCAGGCTTCGATATCAATACCGCGGGCATTTGGCTTACCAATATCAGCGGTGCATTTGGTTAATACTTGATATGGAATACCGAGCAGTTGCATTAACTTTTCCTGAATAGCCACTAACAAAAGGTGCTCTTGCAAACCGTGATCAGCGTCAGTCAGCGACTCCATCTCCAACTTGTCGAACTGGTGCATGCGGAACATGCCTTCCATATCTTTGCCATACGTTCCAGCCTCCCGGCGAAAGCTGGTGGCGTAGCCGAGGTAGCGCAATGGTAACTCGTCTTCGGCCAGGATCTCATCAGCGTGCATGGAGCCCAAAACGTGCTCAGCACTGCCCTGCAGCCATAGATCCTCAGCTTCGATCTTGTAGCGATCGTCGCGCGGCTCCAGCCGGTCCATGGCGTCGTAGACTTCAGTACGCAGCATCAGGGGTGGCAGTACTAGCAAAAATGGTTTGTTGCTAACTTGCAGATTGTTTGCTTTGATAACTTCGTCAAGAAATGCCTGATCAGTCAGCTTGCTCATGACAAACTGGATAATGGCAAACTGCAACTGCACCAAGTCGCCTTTGAGATAGGCGAAGCGTGAACCAGTAACTTTGGCAGCCCGCTCTTTATCCAACCAGCCCTTGGCTTCGGCAATCTGGGCGTGGTTCTTGGGCTCGAAATCAAATTTCGGCGGCTCGCCAACCGTCTTGCTGACCATGTTTTGCGCTTCGCTGGTGCCAACTGGCACATCATCCAGGGGCATGTTGGGCACGGTTTTGAGCAGCGTATTAAATTCTTGCTCGATGCTGGCTAGTTGGTGCTCGAGTTTGGTCAACTTGTCCTTTAGTTCGCGTCCCTGAGCCAGTTGCTCGTCACTCGGCTTCTGGCCTTTGGTTTGACCGCTTAAATCATTGCGTTGGCGCCGTAAATCTTCCACTTGCTGCAACAGCTGGCGCCGCTCATCGTCGAAGCCAAGCAATTGCGCGATATCAACATCATAACCCTTCTGACGGGACTTCTCAGCCACTACCTCGGGATTGTCGCGAATAAACTGGATGTCTAGCATGGCTCAAGTATAAACTACCTGCCGGCATGATAAAACTGCCTGCGAAAACTAGTTGCGGCAGATTATGTTGAAATGATATGTCTAGTGAATGGTTTTGGGGCTTACATAAAATGAACGCCCGATCGCTGCGCCTGCGTGCCGGACTGCGTGACGCATACACCGCAAACGAAAACTGGGCATGGTGGCAGTAAACTCCGCCAGCAAAGCGTCCGCTCGCCAGTCAGTGTGCTGGCGCGACTCAGCTGCCACATGCATTTGGGCCAGGTCCGGCCGACCATTTTGGGCGGCAGGACGTCCAGGCAGCTCAGCATATGCCACCGCACTGTCGAATAGCCGCCGGGTTGCTCTCCAGGCAATGGGAATGCTAACGACGCCATCAAGCTCGTGGGTAGTGGCATCCCCTTCTCGGAATACTAACTCCTCAGTTTCAAGATGTTGCTGACGACGGTCATGGCCGTACTGTGCCTGTCTAGACAGTTTCGTCACGCCCGCCATTGGGTTATACAAGACTCGGTAGAGGCCCCCTTCCGGCCGTTTCCAGCTCACATAATATTGCGGGTCCGTATTGCCATTAGGGGCTGGCACGTCTCTAGCCGCACAGTTGAGAGCAAGGGCCTGTAGACCTTCCAAGAGAACAACCTCCCGCTGGTCAGCCAGCGTAGTAAAGGCTTCTGACGAGCAGATTGGAAGCGGCGCAAACTCTGATGAACGAACTGTAGACATAATCTTGCCTTTACCGTCAATATTCTTTTGTATTATTATACTACGTTTCTGTAGAACGTCAACCCTGCTGGTTGTTCTGAAGGTGGCGTAGGGTCAGTTCGGTGCGTTGGCGGGCGTAGCTGCAGAAGTCACAGGGGCCACCCATGGCGGCGTCGCCCACGGGCGGCATATCGTTGGAGTCCAAGCATTGTTTCATTTTTAACAGTGTCGGTTCGATCCAGGCATCGCTGCCGGTATATGGAATAACCTTGGTGAAGAACTCCAGCTTGTCACCGAAACCATCCAGGTCAATCCGGGCGTTGGTATAGACGAAATAGCCGGTATTGCTGACCGCGAAGCCATTCTGTCGCAGTAGCCACTCGTACACTTCCAGCTGGCGTTTGTAGCTCATTTGCCAATCCGAGTCGATACTTACCTCCTTATTCTTAGAGGTCGCCTTATAGTCAACAACAATCAGTTCGCCGTCATCGTTTACCCAGACATCATCAATGGCGCCGAAGACGTGCAGGTTGGTTGGCTTATGCAGCGCTGTGACGCCAGTGAAGTTGTAGCGCCAGGTATTGAGATCTTTGTGGGCATAAGGGACGGCTTTGATTTGATTGTCAGTCATCAAAGGATGCGGTTTGCCCTGCGCGCGGTAAGCGTCAAACTCTTTCTTAAAAAGCTCATCGATAGTCTTATTGATATTGAACGGCGGCCCGCTCGGGCGGCTGATCTTCAGCCGGGCATCCAGCCAGAAACAACGTGGGCACTGCGTGAAGAGCTCGATCTTAGATCGGCTTACTTTGAAGGCGGCTGCCTGTCCCAGTTGGTACGGCAGCGATCGTTGTCTGGTATAGGCCATTATCTATATTGTACCTGAAAGCATTGCATCGTCATCCTGAACTAGTTTCAGGATGACGGGAGTAGCGTTACAGTTCTTCCAAGATACGGATAAGGTCGGCCGGTGTGTCAGCCAGGCCAGCAGGTTCTCTGGCTGCAAGGTCAGCGGATCGGGCAAGGCCCCAGGTGACGGCAACTACGCGCACGCCAACCGACTGGGCAGCCTGAACGTCCCGCAACTCATCACCAATGTAAATAGCTTCGTTTCGGGCAATGTGCTGATCTCGTAACAGCCGCCGTAGAGCCTGTGCTTTACCAAATAGGCCGATGCTGCCGTAAATTTCCAAAAAATAGGTATGAAGGTGCTGGGTGTGCAGGAATGAATGTACGTTGCGCACTGTATTACTACTCAGGATGAGGAGTTGGTGACCTTCGGCATGCAATTTTCTAATTACCTCGGGCATACCATCAAACGGCTCGATCTGCTTGATGACTTTGCCCATTCCTCGCCGGCCCCTTAAAAACAAGTTGGGCAGCCGCCACCAGCTACAGCCCAATTGCCGGGCCATCGCCAACATCGAGAGTCCGCGCAGCTCGTCCTGCTGGACTTCGTCCAATGGCGAGCGCTTGGCTTCGGCCGCCAAGAAACCAGCCACATAGTCGAAACTATCGGCAATCGTCCCATCGAAGTCAAAAATAATGGCAGCCATTACCTCTAGTGTACAGCAACGGGTTCGTACGGTATGTGGCACATCCCCTGGCCCGTACGTTCGGCGTATTTTTGATGATAATCTTCGGCTTCATAAAACTTGGTAGCTGGGACGATTTGGGTGACAATTGGCTTGTCGAATTTCGGCTCTAGTTCGCGTTCGACCTGCTCGGCAGTTTGGCGCTGCCCGTCATCAAAATAGAAAATCGCTGAGCGATAACTGTCGCCAATATCTGGACCCTGTCGGTTGAGTTGTGTCGGGTCGTGCATCCGGAAAAACTGCCGACATAACATTTCATAACTAATCTCAGCTGGGTCAAATTCCAGCAGCACCGCCTCGGCATGCCCAGTTGTATGGGTGCAAACTGCTTCGTAAGACGGGTTCTCGGTATGGCCGCCCGTGTATCCAACCGTGGTTTTCGTAACGCCCGGCACTTGGTCAAAATAATACTGCACACCCCAGAAACAGCCTGCCGCAAAGATCGCTTGTTGCATACGCTTAGTCTACCATCCCCTGCTAGTTCTCCTTCAAGGTCGTGAGCCATTCTTTGTAATCAGCGTGCTCGCCGCGCAAAGTTTGCTGGTATACCGTCCGCAACCGTTTGGTAATCGGCCCAAGGCTGTTTCTGACTTGCCGGGCATCGATTTCTATAACCGGGCTGAGGAACGCCGACGAACCTGACATGAAAACTTCGTCGGCAACATACAACTCCGTTAGATCTATCGAGCGCTCAACAACCGGTATCCCCATGTCTCGGGCTATTTGCATAATACTCAACCGGTTAATGCCTTCTAGAAGATCCGAGTGCGTATCGGGTGTGTAGAGAAGCCCGTCGCGAACCATGAAGATATTCGCCGCGCTCAGTTCACAGACATGGCCTTGGCTGTCCAGAAAAATACAGTCGTCATACCCACTATCAATAGCATCCTGCCGAGCGAGCACGGAATTCACATAGGCCCCGTTGACCTTGGCGCGCGACGGAATAGCAGTGTCCGGAATACGCCGCCACAAGCTGGTTTTCAAGCGGACGCCAGTTGTCGGCACGATTGGTTCGGCGTCATACACGAAGATGGTCAGCAGCGTTGATAAGCCACGCGACTTGGTACCTGGGAGCAACGCGTCGACATGAATCGAAGCCCGCACTAATACGTCCTTCTTGATAGCATTCGCCGCCATCAGCTCCTTCGCCGCTGTTACAAAATCCTTATAGGACCAGTCAGCTGCTGGTAGCTCAATACCAATTATTTTCGCTGAATCTTGCAGGCGCTTAAAATGCTGCGGCAAACGAAAACCCTGGAGCCCTGAAGCAGTATGCGCGACATGGAAAACCGTGTACACGCTCAAGCCGTAGAGAACCGCCGAGCTGGCAATGCTCAAGTTGGCGTCGCCAAAAGCGATTAGTTGGCCATTGAAGTAAGCCTGGTCATAAATATGAGCCACGGGTTGCTACTCGGTGACTTTGACGTCGCGCCAGAAGGCTACGTAGTCTTTGTAGTCTTTTTTGACGATGTCGAGCGAGCTGGGTTTGGGATCAGGGTAGCTCCAGGCATTGTCCTTGCTCCAGGTGTCGCCCTGCCCAACGTCAAAGTATTGGCACACGCCTTTCCAGGGACAGGTGTAGGGCGTTGGGCTTTTGCGCAGATACTCTTGCTTGACACTGCTTGGCGGAAAGTACCAATTCTGCTCGATATAGATCAAATCGGCCTTATCGGCCTCCGCAATAACAATGTCGTTCCAAACTGCTTTCATAGACCCTCCTGTTACTTTACCAGTATGACACGAATCGCTGGTGGATTATAGGCCGATGCCGAAGCTAGCGCCGACGGTCATCAACAGGATGACCAGGCCAAGCCCTCGGCGAAAGTAATTAACTCCCCGAAAGACTTCCAGGAGGGCCCAGATGACCAGTACTCCGGTAGATAGCCACCAGAATAGATTGGCCGTGTTATGCGACGGTGATAACAGCGAGATAAGCGTTAGGATTACCCACGCGATGAGCCAAATATTTGGCATTTGGAAAACTACCACATGGCCATGGCGGTCACGCCAGATTTTGTCCCAAAGGTCACGGCGGTCGCGCTGACTACGATCTCTTAACATGCGCCGCTATTCCAGTTCGAAGTTCTTATGTTACAAATCACTGCCAAAGAGTATAGCGGACTATTGCTGAGTGGTAAATGTGGAAAAACATAATTCGTCTTGACGCCTAACCCTTCTCCCCCCATCCCAACCCAATTTCAGCACCCACACGAACAAGTTGTACCCTAGAGACATCACCTCAGTGTATAGTCTCAATCAACTGTCTCTTTTGTAATGTTCTTTTTTGATGGCAAAAAAGAACCAAAAAAGCCACCGCATAGGCGACAAACATTATTAAAGTGCCACCTATTTGTATTCCGGTTCCTGCGGGACTCGTCACTATCGTTCCTCAAACAGTCCTCGTCACGCGGTATACAAATAGGTGGCACTTTAATCATTTTGTCTTGAATGCGGGGACAGTGGAATGCCCTGACGGGCATGGGTTTATTGGATTATTCGAGGTTGTGGATTTGAGCGTGGTCGAGGCCATAGTAGTGAGCGATTTCGTGCCAGAGCGTGTGTTTGATTTGTTCTTTGAGGTCGGCGAGCGTGTTGGCCCGGCGACTGAGAGGCCCTTTGAAAAGTGTGATTTTATCCGGGAATAGTCTGGTCGACCCCTGTCGCTGGGTCAACGGCACGCCTTCGTAGAGCCCTAGTAGTGTCTGCTCAGGCCGCAACTCAGAGGTGCGGCGCTGCTCCGGCGTCGGGTCTTCTTCGTACAGAATCGCCACGTTCTTAATATTCTTAACGTGCTCCCCTGGCAGTTCCTGCAATGCTGTGTCTACCAGCGCCTGGAACTGTTCGTCGCTAACGTCCACCACCGCCTAAGCCTCCAAACGCAAGCGTTTGACCAGCCAATCCCGTGGCAAGATACTGAGGAACCAACCCGCGCGCGGGCCGGATTCTTTGCCAATCAAGACGCGGTACAAGGTTACGAATAATTGCTTCGGCTCCAGGTCGGCCGTGTCTTTGAACGCATAGATTGTCTGGTGGAACCAGTTGCCGTCCGCGTCTTCTGGCGCGGTAGCTACCTTGTCGGCCAGGTTACGCAGGAACGCTCTCTCCTGCTCACTAAAATCCGTATCAGGCACTTTCGTAAGTAAAGAGAATTTGACGTCTTCTGGTGCTCGCTTATCTAGCCAGGCATCAATGAAGCGTAGCTGGTCCGTAATAATATCAGCGTCTTTTTCGGCCAACTGGGCATACTCGGAACGGCTGATTATCTCTAACGTTCGCTGAGGATCTCTGAGAGCCGCCTGATAACTTGCCACTAGAAGCGAGAACGGTACCCGGCTAACCGTCTTTTGGTCAATGCCCCGCGTCGATATATAGAGCAGTTGCTCTTCGCTGGCAGTCCGATCAGCCTTGGCGGCGAACGCGGCGAAATCGTCTATCAGCTGCACCACGCCGTTCACTGGATCAAAGTACAACCGCTTGAGCGGCGGCGAGCGCAGTACGAAGAAGCGCATAACTTCCGGCGGCATTAGCTCGGCAGCCTCCAAAGCGTCCAAACCGGTGCCCTTGCTGGCGCTCATCTTTTTGGTATCGCCAGCCATGTTTATGAAATCATAGGAAACCGGGTACGGTGCTTCGCCCCCGTAGACATCCTTCATAATTTGGACGCCGGTATCATAAGAGCTGCCCTTGGTCATATGGTCGCGGCCCGAGGGCTCACAGTCTACCCCAAGTAACCACCAACGGCCTGGCCAGTCCAGGCGCCAATCCAGCTTTACTTCTCCCTTATCGTAATGGGCGGTCTGGGTATCGCCCTTGGCATCCTCGTACTGAATAGTTTTGGCGGTAGTATCAATACCCACAAAACGGCAGTTCTTCAAGCGCCCACCGTCCATAACCTGGATCGGCGTCCAGTGCTCGTCCAGGCTTCTTCCCGAAATACTCTCCAAAGCCGCCTTCGCTTCCGGCACATGCGCCAAAGCTTTCTCAATGGCCGGCACAAACCAGCCTGAGCGATACTTTTCGTGAGAGCGGATAAACTCCACTTCGATACCCAGCACGTTACAAGCATCAATTAAGCCTTGCAAGAAGTAATCGGCATACGAGCTGGCTTTGCCGTCCGGAGACGGCGCATCGCATATTGGATAGCCGAGGTATTTATCGAAATCAGCTGGGACGTCAACCGGTATTTTGCGCAGGGCATCCAAATCGTCCACGAAGTAAATATGGCGGGCTTGGCGATTCCGACGTCGCAGTTCCAGCATGATAGCATCTGCCGTAATAAGTTCGCGCATATGCCCGAAATGATGCGTCCCGGATGGCGAACCGCCGGACTCTATCAAAATCTCCCCATCCGGATGACGGGCAATAAGTTCATCGACAATACTATTTAACCACTGCATAGCCCATCAAGTATACCGAAGTTTCTATCTTACAACCACCTATAAGGAGTTTAGCTGATGGCGACGATTTTGTAAGTGGAGGTATCGGCGGGCGTGACGATTTCTACGGCGTCGCCTTCTTTCTTGCCGAGGAGGGCTTGGCCGATGGGGGATTCGTCGCTAATTTTGCCATTCAGGGGGTCAGCCTCGACGGTGCCGACGACTTGGAATTCTTTGGTCTTGCCGGAGCTCTTGAGTTTGACCTCGGAGCCGAGCTGGACTTTGGCAGCGCCGCGCGGCTTCTTGATGATTTCGGTATTCTGGAGGATGTTCTCGATGTCGCTGACGCGGGCGTCGGTACGGTCCTTTTCGGCTAGCGCGGTCTGGTACTCGGCGTTTTCGCCGAGGTCGCCGAGTTCGCGGGCGCTCTTGATGGCGTCAGCGATAAGCGGCCGCTTGGCGGTTAGCTTCTCTAGTTCTGCTTGGAGTTCGTCGACTCCCGCTTGGGTAAGTCGAAATAACTTCTTCATGGGAGCCTCCTTATGGTAGTTT
>DATHNF010000068.1:0-10251 GCA_035486285.1 Verrucomicrobiia bacterium
AGCGAAAATAAGCACATTATGGAATCTGTCACTACTGATAAAATTCCGCACTACCAACAATACTATTGCCCAGGCTACAAAAACGCCAACTACATACATCCAATACGGGTATTTTTTAATCATGGTTATATTATATGCCAATTTAGTCCGAACAAAGTATGGAAAGGTTCCAGACCGGCATGCTCAGCCAGATGTAGCATAGTAGGAATAGATTCATATATTTTATAACGTTCGGCGTGCTTTATAAAATCTATCGAGCTCGGTTTGCCTCATCATTTTTGGTTTAGCCCGGCATTATTAAGATCAGTTCTGATGTCTTGGAGCAGGGTTGCGTACGCTTGCACGTCGGCGTCCGTGACTGGGTAGCCCCAATAAGTAGCATAGGGCTCGTTCAGTATTTCCAGAACCTGTGGGGCATATGTTGGGTTGGCGCTACTATTGCCACTATAAAAAGATCCGCCAGCACAATAGGCCTCGCACCAACTAGTAGTTGCGCTGACGAACGCGGAAACGTTAATCGTGGATAGCTCAACATAATCTGCCATCAACGGTAATGGCACAATGTGGTCACTCGTTAGTGTATTAATCCAATCGGCAACGGTATTGTCGTAATTAGGATCATTAAAGGAGGTGCCATTAAAGTCAAGTTCTCCTCGTTCGCTATTAATCCCAAGCCCATTAAGAGTAGAAGTGTCTGATTCAGGCAAGTCTCCAAAGTTAGCGGTTACGCCAAGCAGCTTACCGCTATGTAATCCACTATCCCCGCCAAACACTACACACTTGCCATCGCTGGATCCAGCACACGTTTGCACCGCCGTGCCGCTGGGCCATTTCTCTTAGATCACTGAGTAACTCATCCTGTGTTGCATTGGTATCTTGATGTAAGGCGAGATACAGTTCAATACTACCCTCAGAAATCCTAGCCGAGCAAAGACCGTTAGGTCTTGATAAGGGCCTTGAAAGTAGGCCTTGTCCAGCGTGTAATCCTTGCAGTTCTTGGGGTGTCATCAAAGTAATGTCAGTTACTACTGGAGCATGCACTTCTGGAATCTGGTCTATAGCAGCCCCCTTAATCACGCCCCCTCTTAGAGGAACAAAGCCATATGCTTGGTCTGCTTCTTGCGTAACGTAAAACCTACCCCATTCGTAAGGAATAGCGTATTTGAACTGTGTCTCTGGGCTTAGCCCAGGAGCTCCCTGATACTCATACAATGACATTAGCATAAAATAACATGCTAGAAATAATTTGTAAATAGCTACGCTGCGGCCATTTATTGGATAGGGAAGATGCTGGCGAAACTTAAGACGCGATGTGCCGGAACACAGAACGTCCGAAAGGATGACGGCGGAATTGCTGGAGGTGGGCATCACGCTCTGACAAGTTCCTTTTATGGAGATCGACCGGGCCGCTTCTACGTACCTGCGTGAACAGGCCTGTGAAATATGGATCGCCCCGGTTTTCAGGAATATGCGGACCGCGCCTCTCAATTAATATCTCCGGACCTCTGTCGCTTTGACGAGTGAGGGCTGCTTTCAGACCATTGAAGGCCACTGACATTAGTGCGGCATCCATCGCTTCTATCGTCGCATCGTCACAAAGCTCAGGGCGCCTATCATCTTCATGGAATTCTCCTGGATCAAACAGTTCTACGTTACTCATACTTATATTATCCCATCCGCATAAGTACAAATCAAGACCTATACCCACCTCATTATAATGTTACCGGAAGCACCGGTGGGGCAGGCGTATGATTTATCACTCGGTCTGAAGAGACTGATAGCGTATTGGTAAGCAGTAGCACAGAGAGCTGCTTACTGGGCTTGGGCTGATCTCTCTCGGTCGAGATGTTCGTAGAGTTCGGCGATGTCAAGTTCCTCGGTAACTCGTTCCAACTCGCCGATATGCAGCCATCGCTGGAATCTACCTACCAGACTGCCGATAAGGCCGCCGTTTTCTATACGTCGCTGCGCTCGCTGACAGGCCGCTTCTTCTGTGTCATATTGAATTTGTAGTTGCTCTATGGCTGGCATATCTGGATTATGCCATAGATTTTGGTTGCTGACAATGCGCGTTTTGCGGAACACTTGCGGGCTATGCTTCGTCCTCTGGCTCTAGGGGTTTCGGCTGCTCATCGGGACCGATTTCTTCGTCATCAGTGTTGGTAGCTCCTGCCACACCTTCTTGGTACAGTTCGTCAGAGTCCATTTGGTCGTCAGTTGACGGCTCATCTATAGGAGCGGCAGGGTGAATGTCATCAGCTGGTGCGGCTGGCGAGTCATTGTCTTCGGGCAACTTCTCTTCGTCGGTCGCTGGGTCAAAGATATCGTCTCGCGGCTCAAGCGCGTCATCCGCTGATTGTCGGCTGTCGTCTTCGTCATTCATGCTGGTACCCCCTTAGATTACATGCCGCGCGCTACTTATTCGCGGGCGACGGATTGTATGTATAGTATGCGCCGACTGCCAGTCTGCACAAAGCAGAAAAGTCCTGGGCTATTAGCTCCTGGCGGGCCATATCGGGGTAGCTACGTCATACCTAAAATAAAACACCGCCTGTGACAACGGTGTTTTTAGCTCGGAGGCCAGCCAGAGCCTACTTATGGTGTATGAGCCATATAAATACGCCGGTTGGTATGATCACCAACGCGTAAAATAGGCCGAGACCAACTGGAGAACCCCAGCTAAACCAGGAACCCCACGCCCGCCAGTTCTTCATAGTCCAATACTCATCGCGGTGTTGGTCATGAAGCTCTTTGACTGACTTTTTAGCAGGTTTGTCGTCCATAGATGCACCTCTTATTTACTTGCTGCAAAAACCAACACTATCGACCTGGAATGTTAGCTGCTCTAAGGTGATACCACGTTCCCTTGATGTCCTCGAGCTTTGACAGGGTTGTTGCTCGGTGGATTTATATCATGTATATAGTAGCATAGCTAATCACTCAGGCTAGACTCTGGACTTGTATGGCGGATTATCGTGCATCATTAGACTATACTTATTGCTATGAATGATGCGTTGGGGCAGTTCGTGCGACAAATTATGTCACTAGGACCGGGTGGCCGCTGGCCCAATAGCGGCGGCGATGTCACGCAGCGTCTCAAGCAGTCTACCGCCCAGTTTGCCCAAGCCCTACAAGAGCCACAGAACTACTCTAAGGCTCAAGTACAAGCGCTGGCTCAGGAAATCGAAGGCTTGCTGATGGCCGAAGGCACCGTCAACGGCTGGAGCCAGGCCACAACTGATAGCCTTATTGACACCTTGCATGACTTAAGCCCTGGGGAGTAACGAAGAAGTGTGGGGAGCCTTTTTGGTATAGTTGAGTTATGAAAACGATATTTATACTGGCGGGGTTTGACCTACATGAGACTGCCTTGAGCACTGATTACGCCAAGCTTCGAGAAGAGCTCGCGGGCAAGGGCTACAATGTCGTTCCGGTAGACATTAGCTGGTACCGGAAAACACCTTCGCAATACGTAGAAGAGTTCCGTCACTTCTATGCCAAGCATAAGACTGGGGAAAACATGGTGATTGGTAACTCCTTTGGCGCCGTCATCGCGTTTCTAGCCGCCGCGGAACTGCGGCCTGACGTAGTATGCCTCTGTTCGTTATCACCTTTTTTCAAAGAAGACAGACGTAAGAAGCAGGACGCTTACGGTATCAGGTATTTCGGCAAACGGCGCATGGAAGACCTCTGGCAGTATTCCGCAGACGAAGTCGCCAAGCAGCTTAACGATACAAAGGTTAAAACATTTGTACTATATGGCGAGAAGGAACATCGGACATCTCCCGATCTGGTCGCCCGCTGCAAGGATACCGCCAGCAAACTTAGGCGCTCGAAACTACTAGAAATCGCCGGGGCGCCGCACGATATGGCTGACAGCGCGTATACTTCCGCGATCGTCGACTTGTTCTAGTGATTGTCTGTGCTAACCGGCGCAGGTGCCGCCACCGTGCTCTGAGGCGGTAATTTCAGATGGATTGGCTCTTCCCGTATTACGAAAGGCGGGAAGTTCAATGATAGTAACCTCGACCACGGCGAAGCATTATATCGCTGCCGCTCGTCATCTTCAGCTATAATCTTTTCGTCATACGGCCGCCCGGCGTCTCTATCTACGACAGCGAATATCACCCTTGCCATATGCTCTACTTCGGGCGTAAGATTATCCTCGCCTTGCGCTGACGGCGCAAACCAATCATAACCAGTATCGCCTTTCGCTCTAGCCCGCCTGCGCTCAATACGATCCTGCTTGCGCCGTTGCCGTGCCACTAATCGCAGTGTCCCTAGCCGATAGCCAACAGCTTCCCTGAGGCCCATGGGCTCAACTTCTGACTGCCGTGCTCCCGCTCTAGTCTCACTCATAATTCTGATATTTTACCATATTCCTGCCTAGTTTTGCCGACTGATCAAGGTTGCGAGAGTCGGGTTTAGGCGGCTGGGCATGCTACCATAGAGGTAGAAGAGTTATTAGCAAAGAAGGGGATGATCATGTTCAAGGCAACAGCAACATTCAGTGGGTTTTCGGTTGACGATCTTAGCAAGGCCAAAGTGTTTTATACGGAGAACCTGGGCCTTCAGTTAGCTGACGAGCATATGGGCTTGCGCGTGCAGCTACCCGGCAGTGGTCAGGCATTTATGTATGAAAAGAGCGACCATCAGCCAGCCAGCTTCACGATTCTGAACTTCGTAGTCGACAATATCGACGAAACGGTTGACGAGCTCAAGAGCCAGGGCATTAGCCTGGAACGTTACGACGACATGCCCGCGCCACAAGACGAGAAGGGCATACTGCGCGGTATTGCCGCCAACCAAGGTCCAGATATCGCTTGGTTCAAAGACCCGGCCGGCAACATCCTCTCCGTACTACAAGAAAAGTAACGCTACTCTTATCCAAGTAGCTAACGTTCAATCGGGCGACAAGTAGTAAGCGACCTGGCCGGCAGAACCATCGCTGGTCAGGCTGTCTTCGTTCATATCACCATTGCCGGTGCTGGGATCAGTGGTCCCGGAATCACCGTAGATAAAGGTCGGGTGCGTGCCGCCCGTAGCCACTATTTCAACGTGGCCGCCAGGGTAGTTGAAGAAGGCAACGTCGCCCGGGCTCGGCGTGTAGCCGCTCGCCGGATGTAACGTGAGGCCCATATTCTGGATATTATTGGCGTCGTATTCGTCCCAGCCATCGCGCTCGCCGCCGGTGAAGGGATAGCCAGCCTCCTTGTAGACGTAACTTACGAAGTCCGCGCACCATTGTTCGTAGCTATTTCCGTCGGTATAGTCGGTCAACAGCGCTTGGTGGACAGAAGAGCTCGATTGCCAGGCCGACCATTGCTGCTCGGCATAGCAGGCGACTTTCTGGCCTTCGGTGCCAGTATTGCAAGCTGTTGCCGAGCTGGCGGTGTCGCTCCAGGTGGTTGTCGCCCAGGCTTCGTCGGGTTGCGACAGGTTGTCGCAGGTACTAATAACCAGTGGCGCCTTGTCTTTGTCGGCTGAAGCAGTCAGACATAGGCCGCTACTAGGGTTCTCGAAGCCGCCCAAGTCAATGGTCCAGCCCTGTCCAGGACTGCCGTTACAAGTATTTAACACCGCTGCAGCGCCCTGGTTGCCGCCATTGTTCTGTACGCCCAAGCAACGGGCAGCGCCATGCTTGATGGCCGAGCCAGTGAAGGTCCAGCTCTGAGCAGAGCTGCCATTGCAGGTCCAGGTATCAACCAGAGCGTTCGGGCCGCTGCCGTTATGGTAGTCGTCAACGCAGTAACGCGTTGTGTTCGATCTGATTTCCGGAATAGCCGAGCTGGCCTGCGTAGCCACTGATCGATAGACACCAACAGCGCTCAAGGCCACAATCAGCACGACGCTAAACAGTATAACCTGGCGAATAAAACCTGCCTGGCTAGGCTGCTGGGGGCGTCGTGCTCTACGGTGAGGGGATAATCGCACGTCCATAATAATGCTGTATGTTTTTGAGTTTTAGCTTAGCCTTATAAGAATACAGCAAAATGCCATCTTATTCACGCCCTATAGAGTGCCTGCCATGGTTAGAAGCCCGCGTGGCTAAAACCGTTCCTATAGGCCGGTATGTGGAGTAGCGGCCGTTATGAGCTGCTGCACCTGGGTTTGGAGGGTTTGAACTTGGCTGCTTAAGTTGTTGATCTGGGCCTGTTGTTGCGTCTGAGTAGCGGCAGTATTAGTAGTAGTTGTACTAAGTGACTGTACTTGAGTATTGAGCTGCGAAACAGAAGCGTTGAGCTGCGTTTGGTAAGCTTGGAATTGCTGATCTAGCTGAGCGGACTTTTGGGCAAACTGGGTATTTAATTGAGCAGACAAGCTGTTGAGCTGATCTTGCGTGACATAGGCGTTAGTGGCTAATGCCCAAGGCGGGTTAGACAGTAGGGTGGTTAGTTGGGTTTGGGTCGCAGTAGAGGCAGTCTGGACGATGCTGACTGCCTGGCTTAAGGTGGTGGTTGTAGCTGCCAGACCAGTCAGTTGGCTGGAGAACTGAGCCTGTTGTTGGGTAAGCGTATCTAAGGCCGATTGAGTTTGGGTTTGCAGACTGTTGAGCTCGGATTGCTGGTTGGCAATAGTTGTTTGAGCAGCGGCTTGAACTTGCTGCGAAGCAGCAAAGGCAGTCTGGAGCGTACCGACGTTAGTAGTCAAATTGTTGATATTGGTTTGAGCGGCAGCTTGGGTTTGCGTAAGCGCGCTAATAGTGGCCTGGGCTTCAGTTTGTAGCACACTAAGACCAGCCAGCTGGCTGGCGAGTTGGGTGACATCAGTTGCTTGCTGCGTCTTTAGGGCGTCGAGCGATGTGCTTATCGTCTGCTGGCCAATAGCCAAGCCGTTGACTTGGGTTTGCAGACTGCTGATTTGAGCCGTTGAATCGGTCTTTACCTGATTTACCAACTGGCTCAGGGCAGCGTTACTGGTACTCAGACTAGCGAGTTGCGCAGCCTGCTGGTTTACGGTCGCTTGAACGGTTTGCAGATCTGTTTGGAGCTGAGCAGAAGTGGCGACCCCAGCGGTGAGCTGGGCTTGCGTATAAGCTGCCAGCTGGGTGTAATTATCCTGAACGGTCTGTATGGAAGCAGTCAAATCCTGGCGAAGCTGTGCCTGACTGGTGCCGAGGGTGTCAACGCGAGTTTGCAGACTAATGATTAAACTTTGGCTGGTCTGGGTAATATTCTGCAGGTCACCGACGGCTGCATTGGTCGTTTGCTGGCTCAACTTAACGACATTAATCTGGCTTTGCAAGTCTTGGATTTGGTTCGTCGAATCCGTCTTGACTTGATTGACCAGTTGGTTCAAGGCAGTGGTAGTAGCTGTTAGCCCAGTTAGTTTGGTCTGCGCAGCGGTCAGGTCGGTTTGCGTTTGGTTAAGGGTGCTCTGTAATTGATTGGTCGTGGCGACGCCAGCATCGAGTTGAGCTTGGACATTGGTCGTTAATTGCTGGTAATTGTCCTTAATGGTGTTAATTTCGGTCGTTAACTGACTCCGCAGCTGAGCTTGTGAACTACTCAGATCGTCTACCTTGGTTTGCAGATTATTAATGAGCGCCTGGCTACGAGTATCGATTTGATTCAGGCTGATAGTTAATTGGGCCTTGGCGGTATCAGTCAGCTGCTGGGCATGAGTGGCTGCCCTGAGCTCCAGATTCGTCAGGTTGGTAATTTGCTCCTGGCGCAGTTGCTCGATAGAGTTGCCAAGTTGCGTGTGGGCGTTGGTAATGTCGGTTAGCTGAGTCTGTAAGGTATTAACCGTAGTTGTTTGGTTTTGAGTGAGAGTTGCGAGATCTGCTTTAAGCTGTGTTAGTTGATCTGGTGTACCGCTAAAGGTATTAATCTGTGTTTGCAGCTTGGTGCTGTTGTCGTTATATGTCGCAGTTAGACTGTTCAGTTCTGCCTGAAGTTGTTGTTGTGTGGCGCTAAGGCTAGCTAACGCTTGGGCAGTATTGGGGTTAGACTGTTGATAGCTGGTTTCGGCAATTTGGGTACTCATTTGATTAGTGAGCGCAGCCATCTGATCCGTACTCCACCCGGGAGGCATGACAAGATATGCCACCTGGGCTTTTTCGGCGTCAAGAAGCTCTTGTTGCGTGGCTGCCAAAATACGCAGGTGCAGTGCTGGCTGATTCCCGGCGTCGGTCATTAACTTCTGGTAGGTATCGCTCAAGTTCGGTGGGTCTAAAACACCTTTCCAACTGTCATAGAGTGCTTGGTCGTCAGTGCCCATCCGTAGAGCATTCAGGCTTGTAAGATTTGCTTGTAATTGACCGGACAATAAGACGCCGTCAACAATTGGAGTGACATATTGGTGAATATCACTATCCGGTATGGTTTGACCGGCTGTGTAGTTGGCCAAGAAAGCTTGAATAGCTTGTTGTTGGGCAGCCGTTGGCCGGCTGGCAGAAATAACCGCACTGATGCGTTGCATTTGCTCAAACTGGGCAACTGTTTCAAAAACTTGAGCCTTGGCTGGCGCATATTTTTTTACTAGATCCAGGTCAAAGATATACGAGAGATCAGAAGGAACATCACCGCTTTCAACGAACTGTACTACCTGCGCGTGGACTTGACGGCTACTTTTAGCGCTAGCCAACTGATTGACGTCAGCCTGGGAAACAACACCAGACGAAACAAGTTTGGCTAATTGAGAAAAATCACTAGCTGACAGCGGCACAGAACCAAGGGCATCATTCAAAGTAGCAATATTTTGCTGGGTATCGTCAATAGCGGTGAGCACCGACAACTGTGAAGCACCCGGTGCCTGTAAAAGCAATGATTCCAGGGTTGCATAGGTAGTAACGGCATCTTTTTGGGCCTCCATCGCATTAGACTTAGAAACCTTAATCCCATTCTTCAGGTCTTGATTAAGGGCAGCTGTTCGAGCTTCATACGTATCTTCATAAACCCCGAGTAGATTATTAATAGTTTTGGCTGTTTTGGCCTGATTTTTATCCCCATTTTCATTGGCCTGATTAGCCACGTATGCTGCCTCGCTCACACGATTGTTGGCAAAGCCCAAGCGTAAAGAGCTGCGCCAACTACTGAGTGGCGCCAAGCTGGAGGCCACCGACTCTTCGCCGCGTTTAATTGAATAGCCGAGCTTTCCTGGCGCCGCGCCGGCAAATGCCGGTACTAGCCAGAACACTACCGCTACTGCCGCAATAGCAACGCCCAACCAGGCCTTATGGCTGCGTAATAGATGGGCTTTGCTGCCAGTCCGGGTTAGCCCAATAGTCTTCCGCTTGAAGAAGTGTGCGGCCTTGCTTGTTTTACCCACCATCTTGTTGAATGTCATGCTTATGCTTAACTGTACAGCCGAGTGCTATTAATTACAACAGAGAATACATGCACATTTAATATTTGCGTAAGGGAAGGGTGTATTGTATTCATTTCATTACGCGGATCGCGGACGTCCCCGAAAAAGTGTAGGCTGGCACACCCAGCAAGCCTGTATAATTTGAACATGCATATTGTCTTAGTAGCACTGATCGTATCCATCGGGATGAACCTGGTGCTGTTCGTGCCGGCCTACCTATATAAGACTGATAAGCTAACAGACCTCTCGTACTCGGCCACCTTCATTGTGGTGGCCGTCAGTAGTTTCTTGGCTAGCCGGCGAACAGCTGTCCAGGCAGTAGCGCTGCTACTAGTCCTACTGTGGGCCGTGCGTCTTGGCGGCTACCTGGTCTTCCGGATACACAAGATGAGACGGGACAAGCGTTTCGACGGCATGCGCGAGGACTTCTGGGCGTTCTTCCGGTTCTGGCTGTATCAGGGGATAACGGTTTTCGCGGTACTGCTGGCCAGTATTTTGCTCTGGGAACGCAAAACCACTGTTATAAACGGTGTAGCAGTAGCTGGCATGGTGCTATTCGCCATTGGTCTACTGCTGGAATCCGCGGCCGACGTTCAGAAGTACCGTTTCAAACAGGCCGGCCACAGTAAAACCTGGATTGACAGCGGCGTTTGGCGCATCTGCCGCCACCCCAATTACCTTGGCGAAATACTGGTCTGGTTGGGTATCTACCTGTTCGCGCTACCTTCGCTCACAACAGCCAGTAAGTTACTGGCCCTGATTAGCCCGCTGTTTATCATTAGCATCTTGCGCTTTGTGAGCGGGATTCCGCTCCTAGAAAAGTCGGCCGACCAGAAGTGGGGCACCGACAAAGCCTATCAGGCATACAAGCGTGAGGTGCCGCTGCTGCTGCCAACCGCAGCCTCGTTACGCCGATAACAGATTAAATTCGTGGTATCG
>DATHNF010000069.1:0-4739 GCA_035486285.1 Verrucomicrobiia bacterium
GAAAGCGAAGTAATCAGCTTGGCGGTACTGGCGGTAGGTGCCGGTGTTTGCGGGCCGTGTATCTCCAGAATTGGGCTGCCGACAATACCAACAGCGCTTTGGCCGACACTTGGCCAGGCCAGCTTGGAAGCCGCTGTCTGGCTCTCAAGCTGGGTCGTAGCCAAGACAGGACTGAGCGGTGGCAAGGCACGGGCCAAAGCCCAGTAGCTGTAACCGGCGAGCACTACAATAGCTGCTACAACGTAGAGCCATCGTTTCCCACCGTGCCGCTTGTGAGTCTTCATAAGCTCTTTCTATCATACATGACAATCCTGACATAAAGCTTTAGCGAGAGGTTATTAAGCTGCTAATCCTTGCATTTGGCAAATCCAAGCGTACTATAAACGGAGGAGTATTTTCTTATGCCAGGTGAGTTTGACCCCAGTCACGAGGTAGCTGATGAGATGCCTGATTATGGGGCCCGGCTTGATGCGCTAGCCGTTGAACTTGAGCTTCCCGAACATGCTTTGTCAGAACGGGGCCGCAGTGTTGCTGTCACGTTACTGGAAGAGCATTGGCGCGAACACGGCGACAAGTCAAAGGAGACCTACAAACCCTACCATGGTGGCGAACACCCCCTGGATATCATCGGACGTAGCTGGAGACTGATAAAGATACTGGCGGAAATCCTTCCCAACAGATTTGACAGCCTAATGTACGAGTTGGGGGCAATAGCCGGTGCTGGGCACGACGTTATTAATAAACCAGGTGCTCCTGTCGGCCAAAACGAGCGTCGAAGTGCCAAACGGACAGGCACGCTTATGCGGGAGGCTGGTTACGGCGAGCCGGAGATAGAGCGCGTAGAGGACGCTATTATAACGACGACAGTCACTCGAAACGCCGAGGGTGTGATTATACAAACAAACATGAGAGTAGGCTCAAGAGATGCGCTTAAACCGATCGTAGCCGAGGCTGATATTAACGGTATTATTATGGAAGGTGTTCCCACGATGGTCCGGGATGTGTTCAATCTGTTCCTGGAGTTCTCGGGTGGTTCGTTGGAAGAAGTGTTTCATAATCCGACTGGTGCCGCGGATTTCTTCCGCACCCAAGCGCAGTTTTTGGAAGATCGTTTAGCCGTTATTGACCAAGACCTGGGCTATTATTTTTCCGAGAAAGAGAAAGATCTGATACAGGCAGCTTACGCCCAAGAATTTAACGGTCGCACTCGTGACGCCTTGGCGGCCGCGCGGGTACTTTTCCGGTTTTCAAAGCTTCCGGAGGAAATCATTCGGACAGCACTTACCAGGACAGAAGATATGGCCAGTGCGGGAACCGACCGCTTTATGCAGCTCAAGCACTACTTGGTCGAAGTACTGACTCGCAGCCATGACGGCTAAAAGCGGAAGTCTATAGCCCGACTGCTGTATAATGAATACTAGATAAGCTAAAGGAGGTCTTGTATGACCGTGGTGATTATTGTTGTCGTAGTGGTCGTCCTGCTCATTCTGATTGGCGCGGCTATGTATAACGGCTTAGTGCGCTTGAACCAGCAAGCCAATGAAGCCTGGAGTGATATTACCGTTCAGCTCAAGCGCCGGTATGACTTGATTCCGAACCTCGTGAATACTGTCAAAGGCTACGCCTCACATGAAAAGACTGTTTTCGAAGATGTCACCAAGGCTCGCACGAACGCCCTCAACGCTCAGGGCAAGGGTATCGCTGAGACTGCCAAGGCCGAAAACCAGTTCCAGCAAACCATGAAGAGCCTCTTCGCGGTTGCCGAAGCCTACCCTGACCTGAAAGCGACACAGAACTTTCAGGAACTGCAGGCTCAGCTGACCGACACTGAGGACAAAATCCAAGCTTCACGGCGTTTCTACAACGGCGTAGTGCGTGATTTCAATACCAAGCGCAAGACCTTCCCGACCAACATCTTCGCCAATATGCTTGGTTTCAAGCAGGACAAAGAGTTCTTCGAAGTCGACGAGGCTGAAAACGCCACTATTGCCGAGCCGGTAGCCGTTAAATTCTAAAGTAAATATCCTACGGAGTCTTTCATTGGAACCTCTGCGTACTTCCCAGCAAAACCTATACCGAGCGGCTATTGAACTAGCTGCAGAGAACACATTACCAGAATCAGTATCTAGCCGTGCTGCAGCTTCGCAAGAACGTGATATTACGCCTGAACTTCTCGCCGAACTGGACCCGCTCGCCCTAGAAGCTTATTTGGGCCATGTCGGTTTTATGCGACCGCTATCGGTACGTTTCTTGCAAAGACCCACCATCATACAGATGCCGGAGCTAACCGTATGTACTCAGATATAGCCGCCAACAAACGTAAGACCGTCATTATTATGCTGGGCTTCTTGGTCTTCGTGACGTTGATCATCTGGATCTTTGATAAGTATCTGGGCGGCAGTACTGGCGTGTTTTACGGTGGTGTCATTGGCGCCTGCGTCTATGCGTTTTTCACCTACTATGCTGGTGCCAAAATGGCTCTAGCCGTTAATCAGGCGCACGAAATCCAGAAGTCAGATAACCCACGCCTATGGGGCATTGTCGAGAACTTGTCCATTACCGACGGCCTGCCGATGCCACGTGTCTATATCATGAATGATCCTGCGCCCAATGCCTTTGCGACTGGCCGTGATCCCAAACACGCCGCTGTTTGTGTCACCAGCGGCATCTTGCAAATGATGGATGACGACGAAATGCAAGGCGTCTTAGCTCACGAGCTGAGCCATATCAAGAATTACGATATCCGGATCAGTATGATCGCTTTCGCGCTGACAGCTGTTATTTCGTTGATCGCCGACATTATCATCCGCTTGACGTGGTTCGGCGGCGGTGACCGCGACGAGAATAATCAGCTTTTCTTAATACTTGGTATCGTAGCTGCCATCTTGGCGCCAATTGTTGCGACGCTCATCCAGTTGGCTGTTTCACGCCAACGCGAATACCTGGCCGATGCCACTGGTGCGCTGACGACCCGCTATCCCGAAGCCCTGGCCAGCGCCTTGGAGAAAATCAAGAAAAGTGGCAGCGTTGCCCGCCACCAGAACACCGCCACGGCCCATCTATTCTTCGTCAACCCGCTCAAGGCCCACAGCCTAGCTGGTCTCTTCAGCACGCATCCGCCCATCGACGACCGCATCAAGCGTCTGCGGTCTATGAACACTCACGCTTAGCGAAAAGGCTTAATCTAAAGACTCACAGAGAGCCATCTATCTCGTAGCCAAGTTTATTCTGCCGGCATGGTAAGCTGCCAAGGTCAAAATCGTCCTGGCTTGTGGAGGTTGGATAACCTTCTTCGGTATAAGTTAGCTTTTGGTGTATGTCGACATCCACTGCCGTACCTTTTTGCTGCCTGGCTATCTGGCAGGCTCGCTGGTAGGAAAAACCGCCTTTTGCAAATGCTCCAACCGGCTCTTGCAGACTGGTATTGGTAAAGGCAATTTGGGTATCAGCATTCGGTATGGTTTCAGAGAAAGATCCAACCTTGAGCTGCAGAGTGTCTTTGGCCCCAGCTAAACCGTCACAGTATATACCCGATTCAGTTTTTATAGGGTTAGTTTGAAGATTTTTCAAGCGAAAAGTTGCTTGTCCGACTATCCCTGGTTGTACACCTATGCTTAATGATAAGCTAGACACATTCTCAATAGCGCCCTCAGTAGCGCCTTGGGCGCATTGGTCAAAAAGCTGGGGTGGTGAGACCGGCATTTCAGCCTGGGCTTGGGCCACCAAGGCGTTGCTGCCCAAAAGGCTAGCGGCGCTGGCTAAAGCTACTGCGATGGGCTGGTTAAAGTTTCGCATATGATGACTACTCCTTACGTACGATTGAATTACATTTATTATAATAGATATATAAAATAATGTCAAAGAATATTCTTAACTTTACCTGAAGTTTATTGCTACTACCGATTGCCAGGTTTATTATGATTATTATGCAAAGCTTGAGTGATGACGAGCAAAGAGGGGTGTTGGGCGAGGTTTTGGCCGACCAGCTTCAGGTTATTTTGGAATACGTCCAAGTCATCCCAAGCATGCAGCAGCAATTACGTACAATGAATGAAAGATTAAGCGACGTCGAGTATATGATGAAGGTACACGAAGTTGATATCAAGCAAATCAGGCGGCAGTTAGCCTGAATTCTTAAAACTCCCGCAATATACCGAGTATATCTTATATAATAGACGCATGGCCAAAAAATCTGGGAGAGCTGTGTCTAAAGGAAAGTCGAAAACGCTCGCCAGTAAGAAGGCGGCAACCAAACCGAAAGCAAAGACTAGCAAGAAGGCTACTTCTAAGTCTGTCAAAGTCCAGCCGCAGACTATCCGTACTGGTGTGCCGCGCCGCCTCAAACCTCCCAAGCGTAAGTTCTGGCAGTTGCCAAAGCCGGTCAAGCACCCGGTCAAGTTGCCGAATGTTTGGCGCTTGACCAAAACAGCTGCTGAGACTTTGTGGCTGCATAAGCGTTTATTCATTGGTATCACGTTGGTCTACGGTGTGCTCAATTTGATACTGGTCAAGGGTTTGGCCAGCAGTACGGATGTCGGTGGCCTCAAGAGCCAGCTCAGCCAGGCCTTTCATGGCCATTTTGGCTCCTTGGCTTCTGGACTGAGCATCTTCGTGGTGCTGGTTGGCTCGGCCGGCAATGGTTCCAGCCAGACTGCCGGAGCTTACCAACTGTTCTTGGCGCTTGTTACTAGCCTGGCTATTATTTGGGCACTGCGGCAGGTTCTGGCCGGGGTAGCGTT
>DATHNF010000070.1:0-4491 GCA_035486285.1 Verrucomicrobiia bacterium
ACTGTTGATTATACTGGCGCTGTTGCCAGCACCGGCATTATTTTTCAAAGCTCTAAGGACACCGGCCAACCAGCCACCCTTAGTCTGAGCCAAGTTATTGCCGGCTGGTCACAGGGCATTCCCGGCATGAAAGTCGGCGGCACCCGACGTTTGTTAATCCCTGCTGGCTTGGCGTATGGCTCCAACCCGCCGAGCGGCTCCGGTATTCCGGCTAATGCTGATCTAGTCTTTGACGTTACTCTCGACAAGATAAACTAGCAGAAGTGCAGAGTGGGTGCATTTCGGGCGAAAAGCTCCGTCTCTCATACTGCCTCCTAGGCGAGGCAAATTAGAGTAAAAAGCACAATATATAGCGTATTGCTTTTAGCGAAAGCGCTATATATAATCATATCTACAGTCAGAATTGTTCTGCATTGCGTACCATTTAGCAAGCAAAATGAAACAAACATACGCGCTAAAAAGTGACTGTAGCCGTACCTGAGAGACACGGCAAGGTGACTAGCGCTCCTGACCCGGGCAGAGCATCATCTAAAAACTATAAAAACGAGGGAGACCGAAATGGTCAAAAACATCACTATTTTCACTACTAACACCTGCGCCTACTGCCAGATGGTTAAGAAGTATCTCGGCACCAAAGGTGTCAAATACGAAGAGGTCAACCTCGATGAGCACCCGCATCGTCAGGCCGAAGCATTAACCCTCAGTGGCGCCATGACCGTGCCGGTTACTGTCGTTACGAAACACGACGACTCCCAAGAGGTAATCGTTGGTTACAACCTAGCCCGCTTAGCTCCCGCCGTCGCCTAATTTGAAGATGAGCCATGCTACTCGTCATCCTGAACTAGTTTCAGGATCTATACGGCCAAGCGAGTTCATATGGATGCTGAAATAAATTCAGCATGACAAATCTGACACATACAAGGAAGTTGCATTGAAAATTAGCGACATAATTGAGAAGATAGAGACCTATGACTGAGACCAAAGACATTCCGAAACATGAAGTAATTATTGTTGGTGCTGGCCCAGCAGCTTTGACGGCAGCGATTTATACGACACGCGAGGATATTGAAACGTTGCTGTTCGAACGCGGCGTGGTCGGTGGCCTGGCAGCCGTTACCGATAAGATCGACAATTATCCCGGCTTTGCCGATGGAGTAGAGGGCTTGAAGCTGGCCGATGAGCTGCGCAAGCAAGCTGAGCGTTTCGGCGCTGTCATCGAGCTGGGCGAAGTTACGGCCATCCATGACGAGGGCGAATACAAGCGGCTAGAGACTACCAGCGGCGACATGCTAGCCCGCGCTGTACTGATTGCGACAGGCAGCGACTATAAGAAGATTGGCGTGCCCGGTGAGCAGGAATACTACGCGCGTGGCGTGCACTACTGTGCCACCTGTGACGGTGCCTTTTATCGTGATAAGAAGCTAGTCGTAGTCGGCGGCGGCAATTCGGCTATCCAGGAGGCTATCTTTCTCACCCGGTTCGCCACGCATATTGACCTGTTAGTACGCTCTACTATCAAGGCTAGCGATGTGCTGCAACAGGAACTCCAGAAGTTTATCGACGACGGCAAGGTTACCGTTCATTTGGGAACGACGACTGATGAAATTATTGGCGAAGAGAAATTTGTCACCAAAGTGAAGGGTACCGATACCGCTAAGAAAGAAAAGGTCGAGTTCGAAACCGATGGTGTATTCATCTTCGTTGGTCTGGATCCAAACTCGCAGTTTATCAAAGACTCGCCGGTGCGTTGCGATGAAATCGGCTTTGTTATTACCGACCAGAACTTGCAGACAGTTGTGCCAGGCGTATTCGCGGCCGGCGATATCCGTTCCGGCGCTACTATGCAGATCGCTTCTGCTGCCGGTGAAGGAGCAACTGCTGCCCTCAAAGTTCGCGAATACCTTGAAGGCCGTACTCATCCCGTCCAGAACTAGAGCTTAGTTAAACGCTAGTGTAGTTGGGGAAGAAGTCGCCGACGAATTGATTCTTGTTGAGACCAGCTTTGCGCAGGTCTTTCTCGAGGTGTTCAACCATCGGTTCGGGACCGGAAACGTAGACGAGGGTGTCTTCGCTGGGTTTTTCGAGGCCGAGGATGAGCTCGGCGCTAAGGTTGCCGCGTTCACCGCCCCAGGCGGAAGATGGTTCGTTGACGACAATCACCGGATGGATTTTCGCCGCGTCAAAGGTCGGCTGAAAAATGATTTCATCCTCGCTATGCACACCGTAGAGCAGCTTGATTGGCCGGGTCTCGGCAGTGGTGGCCAGCCATTTCAAGATGCTGTGGAACGGTGTGATACCGATGCCGCCAGCTACGAACACTAGTGGTGTCTGGATGAGTTTGGGCAACACAAAGTCGCCCATCGGGTCGGCCATGGTTAGTTGCGTGCCGGGCTGTAGTTTGCGCAGGGCTTTTTTGAAGCTGCTGCCTTCGCTGGCGGCAAATTTCGTCGTGATGCTCAGTAGCTCATCAGTTGGCGAAGAAGACAGTGTGAACCATCGCTTCTGGCCGCGTTTATCCGGATGCGCGTGAGGAATAAGCAGCTCAGTAAATTGTCCGGCGGTATAGTGCGCCAGTTTCTCCGGGCGGAAATAAAACGTCGTGATGTTAGCAGCTTCATCCTCGCTATGGTCAAATACGACTTTCATATAATTCCAGTGTAACAGATTGCGCTTTGGCCGATAGTTTTGCCACAACTGGGTGGCTTAGAATAGCAGGTAAAGGCTTACTGCTTCTCGAAGCGATCGGGATAGTCGGTAACGACGCCAGTGAGGCCGTAACGGGCCCAGCGCCGGGCCTTAGCCGGGTTATTCAAGGTGTAGGCGTAGAGTTGCCAGCCGTTGTTCTTGAAGCCGCGGATAAATCCCCACCACAGCCAGTGTTGGTTCACGCTGACTAGCTTGGTATCCAATTGCCGGGCGCGGTAATGGGCCCGGACGCCACTCCAGGGCTCAATGACGATCGTGGGGATTTCCGGCAACGCGGTGTGCAATTGTAGCAGTGTTTTCTGGATCTTGGAGCCAAGCAAGAAATGGCCAGGCTGCCAGCCGTTCGCGAGATACTTCTTGAGGATCTTGATAATGGGACCTGTCGGCTCGCCGCGCTTAACTTCGACGTAGAGCGGTACTGAATGCCCAATGGTCTCTAAAACTTCTTCGAAAGTGGCGAGATCCGGCTTATGCGCTTTGAGCTCGGCGTATCCATAATTGCGAATCGTGAGTCTAGCGCCAGAGGCATCGGCTAGCAGTGAGCTGTGGTTGAGGATGACCACGTTGTCCTTGGTCACCCGCAGGTCAAACTCTAGCTCGTCAACGTGATGCTCTAGAGCTTTTTGCAGGCTGGCGATAGTGTTTTCTGGTGCCAAGCCGCGGGCACCACGATGACCAACAATCTTCATACTACCCAGTGTAGCAGCTCACTCTGTCATCTCGAGCTTGCCAAGAGATCTCATTCACACTGTGAGTAGCGAGATTCCTCAGCAGGCTCGGAATGGCAGTGGCAGTGGTGTACAATATTGCCAGATAACCTACGAAATAAACCAGGAGCGAATGATGGCCGACTTTAATCAAGTTTTAACCCCCGGCGACTACCAGAACGGCACCGTTAACACCGTCGTTGAAATACCGCAGGGCAGTATCCTGAAGATCGAATGGGACCGCCAACGAGCAGCCTTCATGCTCGATAGGGTAGAACCGAGCATTTATGCCAAACCAGTGAATTACGGCTTTATCCCCCAAACCCTGGACGAGGATGGCGATGAACTAGATACGCTCGTAGTCTGCGCTGAGCCAATCCCAACTGGTGTCTGGCTGGAGGCCAAGATCATCGGTGTCATGAACTTCGAAGACGATGGTGATATGGACCACAAGATCGTGCTAGTGCCTGTCGATGACCGCAACACCGGCGATAGCATACGCACACTGGCCGATCTCGGCGAACGCTGGCAGCAACAGATTAGTGAGCACTTCACGCACTACAAGGATCTCAAGAAGCCCGGTCGCACCAAGGTACTTGGCTGGGGTGATGCTGATGCTGCCAAAGCTATCATTGCCGAGTCCATCGAGCGCTACCAACAAAAGTAGCATTCGTCCAAGCAAAAAGCTGATAATCAGCTGGGAACAGCCTCGCTAAATAGTTGCGCGCGACTGGGCGGGCTTTTACAATGGTAGGCATAAGCAGTAAAATAAAGATATAAACAAAGGAATACACATGAAAACACGGGTGGCGATTAATGGGTTCGGGCGAATCGGGCGCAATGCCTTTAAGGTAGCTTTCGAGCGCAGTGATATCGAAATCATAGCGATTAATGACTTAACCGATACCAAGACACTGGCGCATTTACTCAAGCACGACAGTAACTACGGCACCTATCATAAGGAAGTCGGCTTCGATGACAAAGGTATCATTGTCGAAGGTAAGCACATTGCTGTCCTAGCCGAAAAAGACCCAGCCGCCCTGCCCTGGAAAGAGCATAAGATTGACGTCGTTATCGA
>DATHNF010000071.1:0-6296 GCA_035486285.1 Verrucomicrobiia bacterium
GGGTCTTTGATGTTGCGTTGACCGTCGAGACTGTAGTTCTTGGCAAAGAACTGGACAATCTCACGGTTTGGCGGCAGGCTAACAATGGTAGCAGCTTCTTCGACACGCAGACGGTCTTCGATGGTAATTTCGCGGTTGGCAGCACTAATAGCAATCACACCTTCCGAGTCGAGGCCGCTGACATGTACGCCGTTAACGTTAACAGTAGCGTGCTTGATCGGCTTACCAGAAATTCGTTCCGCCTCAGTTACGGCATGGACAATGGCCTCAGCCACTTCATCGACATGCACCACCGCACCGCGACGCATACCCTTATTGGGCGCTTGGCCATGGCCGATAATTGACGGCATACTGCTGCCGTTCGGGTCAAACATACCGACAACACAACGAACAGCGCTGGTACCGATATCAAGCCCTATAAAGTAGTCTTGGTTTTGGTTCATCTTGACAGTAGTATAGCGCTATTGCTTCGGTGAGGGCAAGTTCACGAAATAATAGCCTGGGGAAGGCACACACTTTGAGCGTTACAAGTACAAGCAAATTTAAGTTCAAGTAAGGACTTCGGCCCCGTTGTCAGTAATCAATACGGTGTGCTCGAAATGAGCGCTGCGCGAGCCATCCGCCGTCAGAACAGTCCAACCGTCAGGAGCAATATACACGCGGTCGGTACCGAGCGTCACCATTGGTTCGATAGCAATAGTCATGCCTTTGCTGAGCCAGGGACCAGTGTTGGGGCGACCATAATTGGGGATGTTCGGATCCTCGTGCACTTGGTGACCAACGCCATGGCCGACCAGGTCGCGGACAATACCATAGCGATGCTGGTTTAGGAATGTTTCAATGGCAGCGCCAATGTCGCCCGTTCGTACCTGGTCGTGGACGGTGGCAATACCTATGGCGAGAGCTTCTTCGGTATCTTTGAGCAAAGCGATATGACCGCGCTGCTTGGGACGTCCAGCGATGACACTAATTGCTGAATCAGTAATCATGCCCTTGTAGGTAACACCGAAGTCGAGCCCCACGATATCCCCCTCCTCAATAATCTTGTCAGCTCGTGGAATACCGTGCACGACTTCGTCATTAACTGATATGCAAATGACAGCCGGGAATCCTTGATAGCCCAGAAAGCTGGCCTCGCCGCCAAGCGCCTTGAGCTCTTGTGCCGCCTGGTCAGCCAGCTGCTTAGTTGAAATACCCGCTACTACTCGAGGCCGCAAAGCCTGCAGCACCGTGGCCAGCATACGGCCGCTGTCGCGCATGGCTTGGATTTCAGAAGCGGTCTTTACTTTGGTTTGCATAATCGTTGGCAGGGTTAGCTCAGGACTTGGCGTCGATGTAGCTCATAATCTGGTCATGGACAGTGATTGGGTCCTGGTCGGCGTCAATATCATACACCGGGCAGTCCTCCTGACGGAAATAGTCCAGGATCGGTAGAGTCACGGCCTCATATTCGTCGAAACGCTTCTTAATAGCCGCTTCGGTGTCATCTTGGCGGCCGCGGCTGAGTAGGCGCTTCTTAACCACTTCCGGCGAAGCAGCCAAGTTGATAACTGCGGTCAGCTTGAGATGGCCGTCATGGATTTGCTGCAGTAGCCAGTCAGCTTGAACCTTGGTGCGCGGGAAACCGTCTAGTAGAAATTCTTTATCGACATTGATAAGTTTTAGTGTCCTGTCCACTAGTTTGATAACTTCGTCGTCACTCAGCAGCTTGCCTTCTAGCATCTGTTGGCGGCGCGTGCCGGTGACCAAGACGCGAAAGAGTTCGCCCGTGGAAATCCAAGCATAGCCATGCTCGTCAGCGAACAAGCGGCCTTGCATACTCTTGCCGGCACCGGCGACGCCCATCAAGACGATCATACTTGAGCTCCAATTGTGTTATGCAAACCAGTCATACGCCCAGCTTCTCCTTAGCTAACCGGGCGATAACCGCGCCATCAGCGCTGCCAGCAGTCTTAGCCCGCACGGCTCCAATCACCTTCCCCATGCCAGCTTGGCCTTTGGCACCTGTTTCGGTGATAGCTTCATCAACCAGCTTGGCGATTTCGGCCTCGCTCAATTGGGTTGGTAAATACGCTTCAATAATCTTCTTCTCAGCTAACTCGGCGTCGGCCCGCTCTTGATCGCCGCCTTGGACGTATAAATCGGCGCTTTCTTGTCGCTTCTTGGCTTCTTTGCTCAAGACAGGCAGCACTTCTTCGTCGGTTAGTCCGGTCTCACGCTGGCCGCCAGCAATTTTGATATTCAACAGAACACTCTTCAGCCCACGCAAAGTACTCACCCGCTGCGCATCACCCCCCAGCAGGGCGGCCTTGAGGTCCTGCTCAATCCTCTGCTCTAACATCACTATCTCCAAGGACCTTTGTAAAATTGTGCAGTCTGGTTCAAAAAGGAGCATCGAAGCGCAGGCGTACTAGCGGTACGACGAGCATCGAAGCGCAGTTTTTGGAGCAGAATGTGCATTTTTACAGAGGTCCTGTGCCTAGCGGAGGCCCATTTTTACTCGTTTGAGCTTGGCAGCCTTCCGCTCTTGCCGAATAATGGCCTTGCGACGCCGTTCTGGCTTGCTAGTTGGCTTCTGGAAGAATTGGTTCTGCTTGACCGTGGCGATAGCGCCGGACTGCTGCACCTTGCGGTTAAACCGTCGGAGCAAGTTCTCGGTTGATTCTTTGGCGTCTTTACGGGTTACTTGTATCATCAGTTGGATATTGTACAGAACAGGGGTTAGTTTTGCAAGCGCTGTCTTGAAGAGATTTAAATTTCACCCGCCGCAGCCTGACAAACCTGCTCAGCAATTCGATAGTGCTCCAGTATGCTTCTACCGGCATAAAGATTATAGGGGGCCTGGCCGAGTAGGCCCTTCGGTAAATCGTATTCGCCCGGGAAGCCATGACCATAATCTAAATTAATAAGCATTGCCAGTTTCCCGCCCAAACTTTGTGCCAACATTTCAAACTCGTCGTCAGGAAGTGATGTGCTCAGAATCTGTTCTGGCAAATCACCAGTTAGCGCATCAATACCAATTAGTGCTCGACGCAGCACAACTTGCGAAGGCCGTAACGTGTCTTGAAGCCTACGGCTGAGACCCGAATCAGGCAGAGCAGGCACTTCGGGTAGCCGACGCTCAGCAGCAGCCCGCTCCATATAGGGGCCTATTCTCCCCTGCAATAGGCTAATTATGCTAGCATCTAGACCAATCCACCCCAGCAAATGATCAGACAGGTCGTGAGCCTGATAAGGCTGCTCTCCAGCAATCAAAACCTGACTACGGTTAATAAAAGCCTCAAGGAATTCATCAACTGTATACTCGTCACCGTCATATTCTACAAACTCTACAGTTCTCTCAACACCAGCCGATTGCATCAGTGCCATTAATCTATTAGCGCGCTCAATCGAAGGATAGGTATCGATTCTTCGGCTGATAGTTTGGCCATCAATGGTTGCAACTTCGGTGTTAGAAGTATAGCCAAGGCCTTTTACCAAACCAGCCAAGTGAGTGCCACTCGTAGCACTTTGATGAACTATTTCTTCAACACTGTTGTGTGGATCAACAAGACTCAAGATAAAACCTAGCGGTCTTTTGAAAGGATCCTGCCCCCGCTGCCGGGCTTGCTCATACAAAACACTTTTAACCTCCATCGGTTCAAGGCCGGCCGGTGACGACTGGTCGACAAGCAGCTGGTGGACATCGCCAGGGATATGAGCAGCCCTGATATGAATAGGTGGGTCGTCCACCGAAAACTCATGAATAACTTCGCCTGCTAGAACCTCGGTCACCTCAAATACTCCAATTGAAAATTTTCATAATTATAAATACTTAATCGACATTGGTCAAATATTTATGTTCTGGGGTGGAGTATATCTCTATAACTTGAATCAACCAGTAACGCGCTTCTGCTGAGCTGAGCGTTGTGACTTCAACACTATACTTTGGAGTTCGCGCAAGATAGGAAACTGCTTGTTGGTAGAGTAGACTTTGGTGTTGCCTTGACGCTCACTGATCAAGAAACCGACCTTTTCGAGACGCTTCAGCTCGCGCTGGATATTGCCGGCGTCTTCTTTGATAAGCTTCGCCAACCCCCGTACGTGGGTTTTGAAATCAGGATATTTGGCATAAATCACAATGATTTTGCGTCGGACCCGGGAAGTAATAAATACGTCTAACATAAGCCTCTTATTGTTATCCAAACAACGGTAATTTTTAGTATAGCGGGCCTATGTGGGTTTGGCAACAGGTATTTTTAATAATTTTCGCACCAGTTAGGCATGGACCGCTGGGCTGAACTATACTGGACTATATGTACTACTATTTTGTGTGGGTACGCAGTAGCCGTTATCATGGCCAAGAGGCCCTGACCTACAGTAGTGCCCAACGTCTGGCAAGTGGCAGCATCGTAGAGGTGGAGCTGCAAAAGGAGCTGGTCCTTGGTGTTATTACCGGGCTGACCACCAAGCCACGGTTCCAAACTAAGCCAGTCAACCGCATATTTGACCTACCCCCCTTGCCAGCCCATCTGTTAAAACTCAGCAGTTGGGTACAAACGTACTACCCCGCCCCGCTTGGCATTATCACGCAGCAGTTACTGCCAGCGCATTTATCAGAGAAGCAGCTGGCCACGCACACCAGCGATACCCAACAGGCAATCCACACCAAAAACCTACCACCCCTGACCGGCGAACAAAAAGCCGCCCTAGAAGCCATGAATAAACGTGACAGTTACCTCTTACATGGTATTACCGGCAGTGGTAAAACCCGGATTTACATCGAACTGGCCGTTCAGATGGCAGCAGCGGGTAAGTCGGCTATTATTTTAACTCCCGAGATTAGTCTGACCACGCAGTTAGCCAATAGTTTTCGCCAAGTTTTCGGAGAGCGCGTCATTGTCATGCACTCCCAGCAGACGCCGGGCGAACGACAGCAAGCCTGGTTGATCAGCTTGCGAGCTACCACGCCGGTTGTGGTAATTGGACCCCGTTCGGCGCTTTTTAGCCCCGTTGCCAAGCCGGGCCTCATCGTGCTCGATGAAGCGCATGAAGGCGCCTACAAGCAAGAGCAAGCGCCGCAATACCAAACCGGCCGGGTAGCCGCTTACCTCTCGCGGCTCACCCGCTCAACGCTTGTACTCGGCTCAGCCACACCCGCCGTTAGCGATTACTACCTCGCGGAGCAAAAGCATAAACCCATCATCACCTTAACCGAGCTGGCTCAGCAGGCGCCGCAAGCCGCCACCGAAGTTGTTATCGTAGATCGCAAAGAGCACAGCCTATTCAGTCGCTCACCTTATCTGAGCCTAGCACTTATCAAAGCCGTCGAAGGTGCCCTGGCGCGCAGCGAACAAAGCCTGCTCTACCTCAACCGCCGTGGTACTGCCCGTCTAGTGATGTGCGAGAATTGTGGCTGGCAAGCTACCTGTCCACACTGCGATATCCCGCTCACCTACCACGGTGATCACCACCAATTACGCTGCCATAGCTGTAATTATTACAGCGCTGTACTAAGCAGCTGTCCAGCTTGCGGCCATCCCAGCGTTATCTTCAAGACAGCGGGGACCAAAGCCATTGTGGAAGAAGTACAGCGCCTGTTTCCGCAAGCCCGGGTTGCCCGTTTCGATACTGACAATCTCAAAGCTGAGCGTTTCGAACAACACTATGAAGCCGTGCGCAACGGTGAAGTCGACATTCTGGTTGGAACACAATTATTAGCCAAGGGTCTCGATCTGCCTCGCCTCAGCACGCTCGGCATACTGCTGGCCGACACCAGCTTGTACCTGCCAGATTTCTCGGCCCAGGAGCGGACATTCCAACTTATCAGCCAGGTGCTCGGCCGCATCGGTCGCGGCCATGTTGCTGGACGAGCCATTATCCAGACTTACCATCCCGACCACCCCATATTACAGGCTGCTATCGACGGTGATTATCAAAGTTTCTACAGGCAAGAACTTACTAGTCGCAAACAATTCCTCTTCCCACCTTTCTGCTACCTGCTGAAGCTAACCGCACGTCGGGCTACTATCAAATCGGCCGAAGACACCGCTCTCAAATTAAAATCCGAGATCGAGGGCGCCGGTTACCAGGTCCGCGTCGAAGGCCCGGCCCCTAGTTTCTACGAACGTTTCCAGAACAAATACCAGTGGCAGCTCATCGTCAAAGCCAAAAATCGCGACGAGTTATTAAAAATTATCGCCAACCTCCCCGCCAACTGGTCCTACGACATCGACCCCATAGATCTGCTATAAAGCTCGTTCATCAACCACATGTTCGGGCCCAAGTTGTTGCAGTAATGGTACGATTTGCCAAAG
>DATHNF010000072.1:0-3144 GCA_035486285.1 Verrucomicrobiia bacterium
CTAACGGTTGATAAACTGTCTTGGGCAAACCCCGGATTTGCCTACTACTCATGGGTTACTAATAGATCGGTATAAAAAGAGCTCCCCGGTTTTGGGGAGCTCTTATGGTTTTTGTTTGGTTTGAACTGATGTTTGTTGATAAGGACTGAAGACCTCACGAGCTCCAACCCTATGTATCTAGTATCCGCCTGCTGGTGGTAGTGTTCAAGGCCTTTTTGAATAAAAATACTGCGCAGTAAAATGATGTCCAATTATAATTTTCATGCAATTCTTCGTTGTTAATTATCTTACACTTTTGTCTTATTACGCTAGTTAGGCCATTTGTGGGATTAAGGGTGCCGCAGCCAGAACTCTGTATAGCGTTGTCATAGTTATAACCCTTGCTAAGTGGCTGAAAAGTTATCCACACCAGCTGTAGACAATCGAGTAAGCTGAGTAAGACTTTGGGTAGGCTAGGTGATTTTGGTGATCTTGAGAATCGTTTGGTGCTGGCGGTGGCCGCGGACTTTGCGAACGCGCTTCTTGGCTTTGTAGCGAATCGCGGTTACCTTGTCGGCCTGGACGTCTGCCTCGAGGACCTCAGCAGTGACCGTGGCCTTGTCGACTAGTGGCGCGCCAACCTTAACAGTGGTGCCATCAATAACCAGCAACGAGTCGAAGCTGACACTCTTGCCCGCTGTCGCTTTGATAAGTTCGATCTTGAGTATTTCGCCTTCGCTGACGATATACTGTTTGCCGCCGGTTTGGATAACTGCTTTTTTCATCTGGTGTTTAGCCTAACGAGATTTAGGAAATAAAGTTACCGATAGAGCATACCAAAAAACGCCGCCCCTGTAAAGCCTGCTTACGGTTGTTGGAGAATTCTGATGAGTTTGTGCGGCACTTCAACTTCGCCTTCGGGTGCGGCAACCCGTCTCTGGCCTACTTCGACTTCAACCTCCAGCCCCTTCCAAGAAGCTATGAGTGGCTGGTAAAAACCAGAAACTACTAGCGGCTCGACAGCTAGTACACCGTGGAGGCAGTAAAAGCTACGTGGCGCAATTGTCCATTCTCTGTTCTGGGGAGTATCGGGCTCAAGCAGTCTGTGCGAGACCAAGCTTTCGCCCTCACCGTTTAGCTGCGCCAATACAATCCCGCCCCTACCTTGATGAACCGTTAATTGCTTGTTGCGGGCAGCCTGGGCCGTCCAATACATCAGTTCGGTACGGCTGCCTTGGGGAATGGCCGCAATCATTCGGTTGGCCTGCACAGTATCGTCGCCAATTAGGTAATCAAGCTGCGAGAAGTAGTACTGGACGTTTGTATCGGGTTTGGCAACAAGCTCGTTAGCTACTGTTAGGCGGGGTTGCCAGTCAAAATTACGATTGAGATCAGCTGTAATAGGGATATTATATCGGGCCGCGAAGGCAAATGGATCGTCAGCGGGGACAGCGGAAGGGTCATGTTCTGGTTGGCTCACAGGAACCACACTAACATCCTGGCCGGAAGTATAGCAAGCATGAGCGCTTTGCCGAGTTTCTAGGGGGCTTTGTGGAGCTGAATGGTGAGTTCGGTGCCATCGATTTTGGCAGTCGTGGAGAAACTGTCAGGTTGGGCTTCGTTCGCAGCCGTAGCTAGTGTTTCTTGGTGAATGATGTTGCTCAGGTCATTGTCGTCCAAGACAGCCTGCAGATCGGCGTCTGCGGTCTCTAGACGGAGGCTGATACGGTCGTCGACTTGGAGATCGGCTTGCTTGCGGGCTTGTTGGACGTGACGGACGATTTCCCGCATCAGGCCTTCGCGTTTGAGCTCGGGCGTCATAGTCGTATCTAGCAATACCGCGGGCGGCGTTTCACCTTCTGGCGGACGGGGCAACGTTTTTCCATAATCCTCTTCTAGGGGGCGAGCGATCACTTCCTTAACATTTAGCTCTTCGGCAATTATGGGTTTAAATTCCTCGATGCGGCTGCCCGTATCATCAAGTATCACTTTGGCGAGCGGTTGCCTGCTCTTTATTTTAGCTTCGGCACGTTGGCGGAGACCTTCGTTAATGGCTTCACGGACTGCCCTCATTTCAAGGAGGAGAAAATCGTTTACTGGACCGGCTTTGGGCCAGTCACTGAGGTGGACGGACTGGGGCAAATCAGTTCCCTGCACCAGTTGCTGCCAGAGGTGATCGGGCAGGAATGGCGAGAATGGCGCCAGCAGTTGGCAGAGCCTGAGCAGCGTGTAGTGCAGCGTGGCGTAGGCTTGTTGCTTGTCGCCATCATCTTCGCTCTTCCAGAAACGGCGGCGGCTGCGACGGACAAACCAGTTAGAGGTGTCATCCAGTAGCTCGCCAATCGGACGGGTTGCCCGGTCCAGACGGTACTCATCCAAAGCTTCGGTAACGCTGCCGATTGTCACGTTTAAACGCGACAGCATCCACTGGTCAAGAATGTTATCGCTTCGGGGTTCGACAAGCGGCTCCGCGGGCTTATAGCCATCGACGTCGGCGTATAGTTTGTAGAAACTGAAGACATTATTGAGCATCATGAAGATCTTGCGCTGCACGTCGCGCAGGAAATCGGTGCTGAAACGGGTATCTTCCCCGTTAACCAGCGGACTGCTAGCCATGAAGAAACGCATGCTATCGACGCCATACTGGTCGAAGATTTCGTCCATAGGCGCGTAGTTCTTCCGGCGCTTGGACAGCTTCTCGCCATCGGCGGCTACGATCCACCCGCTGCAGATAACATTCTGGAAAGCCGGTTTGTCGAAGAGCGCTGTGGCTAGGACATGCAAGGTATAGAACCAGCCGCGGGTCTGGTCAACGGCTTCGGCGATGAGGTCGGCTGGGAAGCGTTCTTCCCATAGCTCTTTGTTCTCAAAGGGATAGTGGTCTTGGGCATAGGGCATGGCACCGCTTTCGAACCAGCAGTCGAAGACTTCGGGAATACGCTGGGCAATCTTACCAGAGTCAGTTTTGATCTGTACATCATCAATAAACGGCCGGTGTAAGTCAGTTACCTTACTGGGGTCAATAGCCCGCCGCTTGAGCTCTTCAACACTGCCGATAATGACCACTTCACCGTCGTCAGTCACCCATACAGGCAATGGCGCGCCCCAGAAACGATTGCGGCTGATGGCCCAATCACGGGCATTGTCCAACCAGTTGCCGAAACG
>DATHNF010000073.1:0-4904 GCA_035486285.1 Verrucomicrobiia bacterium
ATAATATAATGCGTACCGCCAGATGAATCGGCCCCGAGACAATACCCAGCTGCCCCTGTCCAGCCGGCGCAATGACGTTGTTAGCAAAGGCACTGGTGAACATCTGATGCTGTAGCTGCAGCGCTCCATCCAATAACCACAACAACCCCAGCGCTATCTGTATGTGCCGTTTAGTAATTTTGAGTGGTTGAAAAGTTTTCATCTTTGGTCTCTTAAGACAATGTAGCTAATGTTTATCATTTAGGCAACATTAGGCAACATAACGAGCAATACAAGCCACTTTCCTGTTACGCTCTCGATTGATGGTCTTACTATTGATAATAACTAGTAGGTAGATGGTAGAATTAGCGAATGGAAGACAACTACCTGCTTGAGAGAGCTCAACCGGCGCGGTGGAATGTGGCGCTGAGATTCCTTGACTGGATAGGTGAGAGATGGTTTGTAGGCAGCGATGATGATCCGCCTGATGAGATACGTACCACCCCGGAAGCAGTACAAACCTTCCAAGGGTTTCCTGAGGTTCATCGACAAGCAGCGTTAGCGGGTAAATCAGTCATGCAATACCGCCTAGAACACAGCCAGGAACGGCACGGCGAACACTAAGTAAACTTTCAAGTGGTCGCGGATGCGGGTGGTAAAGTTTTCTTCTTTTGCTGTTTCCTGTACTTATGCCTCGTTCTTGTTTGACGAAAAGTGTATAATATTCCTATATATAAATAAGCGTTTACGGACTAGGAGTTTATATGCCCCCGTTTAGACAAGGACCTATTGAGGTTGACCGCCGTCTTGATGGCGAAGCTCTGCACGAATTAAGAGAAGTCGGCCATGGTCGGCGAATTACTATTGTTGACGCTAGCTATGATATACCTGACGGTGTTAAAACAATAAAGTTTCCTGGCAGCTCAGCGGAAGCATTACTCGGCATCGTCCGGCTAGTGCCGCTCGAAGAGGGTAGCGTGGTTGAATATATGCGCCCTGACCCATCTCTCGAAGAAAGCTCCCAAACTGTTATTGCCGCTAGAGTCGCTTTTAGAAAAGCAGCCGAAGCGCTGGATGAGCAAGCTGGCCGAATTGGCATCAATCTCTACCCACTCTATAGAAAAGACGAGGACGAAGCAGCCCAAAACTCCGGGGACCCTGGGTTCTATAGCGTAGCCAACAATGAAGGCCAACGACACTTATTTGTACGCACAATAGACGACCTACCTTTCGCTTGCGCCAGCTTTGTGGTCGGGCATTCACAACGGGCTAAATAGCTGACGCCGAATTGCTTTCTATGCCATCAACGGGAGAACATGCCAAGGTTGTGAGTGAGGCTGATGCCGCCGCGTTGCCGAGTTACCGTACTTATGAAGTCGGTGAGAGATTTTTCCGACCGCTGGTTGAGCTCATTGGTGGTTTCGCTGTACATAACGCCGAGGTGCTGGCACCGCTGGACGGCCAAAGTTTCATCCTGGCGCCCAACCACCGCTCTAACTGGGACTCAATTATTATCGGTCTGGCCTTAACCCAGTTGCCGCAGCTAACGGCCGAAACCCTAGAAACGCCGTTGCAGCCGCGGGCCATCCACTATATGGCCAAGGAAACACTATGGCGCGTACCTGGCGTCAGGGATTTTGTCGAGAGTTGCGGTGCCTTCAGGGTAGAGCGGGGCCGGGGCACCGGCCTGGACGACGACCAGATGGCGCTTATCGATTTCATTATTAGTAAGAGAGGCGTACTCGGCATATATCCTGAAGGCCATCGTAACCGTGAGGCGGAAGACCTCGAGGCCGTGCGGCTCGAAAAATTCCATAATACTTTCGCCTTCCTAGCGATCAAATACGGCTTGCCAATTGTCCCAACTGGTATCTACGGCCCAGCCGGACACGGTCGCAAATTGCCGCGCACGCTGGTTTTCGGCGAACCAATATACAATGAGCAGCTCGACCCGGCTGACCCGGCCTTCAAATCACGCAAATATGCCCTCAACGACCAAACCCACGCCCGCATCGACACCTGCTACCAAAACGCCCGCCAACTCTACGTTGCCGACTGGCATTCCGCCAAACGCTAGAAATGTTCGCGGATGTGGCCGAAGGAGTACTCCCACTCAGCGTTGGCCTTCTTGTGAGGGTTGAAGATGTGGTCAGGATCCATGATGTCTTTGGCATCGCGGAAGAGTTTGAGGACGTCCTTGCCGTACATCATTTCCAGCCAGGGGCCGCGGACCAGGCCGTCGTTATGCTCGCCAGATAGCGAGCCATGATACTTGAGCACGAGATTGTTGACGGCTTTCATGGCCGGTAGGATTTTGCGGCGGTCCATAGGGTCTTCCAGTTTCATGAGCGGTATGACGTGGAAGTTACCGTCGCCCATATGGCCAGCGATGGTCGCGAACAACTTGTATTTCTTAATAATCGCCCGGAGCTGCGGCAAGAAAGCCGTGAGATGCGGCGGCGGTACGACGAAGTCGTCAATGAACGGCGCAGTGTGCTTATCCTTCACTTTGCTACGCAGCAGTTGGAAGCTGTAGCGGCGCATGATCCAGAACTTCTCAGATTTGCCTTCAGTCGGGTCTTCTTCGAAACCGTTGATCTCGTAGCGGGCGCGGTGTTTCTGGAGCTCCTTATGCAAGGCGCGCACCTTTTGGCGGACTTCATCTTCGGTTTCACCATTAAACTCGACCATTAGGATCAGCTTGGGTATACCGCGCAACAGTTGCAGCGCATCGGGGATCAAAGTAATCAACAGGTGAATGAATCGTTTCCAGCCTAGCAGCTTGAGAAAGCTCGGCATGAAACGAATTGACAGCCATAATGTCTGGTCGTCGAATGATTCGAAGGTCGCCGGTTTGGATTCCAGCACTTTAGGAATAATTTCGCCCAAGTCGTCAATGTCGCGCATGAACAGCACCAGTAAGCCGGAGTGTGGCCGGGCAGGTACTAGGCGAAAGTGAATGTCGGTAACGAAGCCCAGCGTACCTTGAGCACCAACAATTAGCTTGGTCAGGTCGAAAATGCCTGTTTCGCGATCCCAGACATCCCAGAGATTATAGCCGGTAGAGTTTTTGGTGACGTGCGGCTTGGCGGCTTTGATTTGGTCATAATTGGCGTCGGCTAGCTTGAAGAGTTTGCTATAAACTTCGCCCTCGAAATCTTTTTGCTTCATCTTCTTATCGAGTTCGGCCTTGATTAGCGGCTTGACCGTGCGCTCCACGCCATCCGCGAAGACAAACCTCAGTTCGGTCACGAAATTCTCAGTCTTGCCAAACTCCAGCGACTTCTCGCCACCAGAGTTATTGTTAACTATGCCGCCGATAGACGCCAGGTCGCGGCTGGCCGGATAGCTCGGCATCAGCGCGCCGTGTTTCAGCGTCTCCGGCTCGAAGTCACGATAGAACACGCCGGGCTGGGCCTGGGCGGCGGTAGCAGTTACGTTCTCAATTTTTTTGAAATGCTCTAAGAAGTCAACAATAATCGAATCATTGATGGCACCACCAGACATACAGGTACCGGCGCTGCGAGCGGTCAGGCTCAGTTCAGGCTTGGTTTTCTTCTTGTCAGCCACTAGCTTAACCAGACGCTCGACGTCTTTGGCGTCTGCTGGCTTGACTACCAGTGTCGGGCGCAGTTCGAACATTGAAGCATCGTGGCTGTAGAAGTCGAGCGTGGCGGGGGAGTCATCGATCTCGCCCGTGAAGCCTGCCTGCTGGAGGCCAGTACTGATTTCGTCCATATACTTAAGCTTAAGGGGTTTGCGGCTTAGAATGCAAGTCCGTCAGTAATAATTTAAGCTTTTCGGCGCTTCAGAATGGCAGTGTACAGCTCAAGGTAGCGGTCAGCCAACGCGTCCCACTGATACGTCTGAAGTGTAAATTTCCGGCTCTGCTTTCCGAACTGCCGGGCGTATGCTTGATCTCGCAGGAAGCGGTCAATAGCCTGGCTGAACGCCGCCGCGTCTCCCACGGATACCAGTACGCCATTCTGGCCGTCGCTGACGGCCTCCTGAATGCCCTCAGTGTCCGCGGCCACTACCGGTAGCGCGCAGGCCGAGGCCTCCAACAATACCAGGCCAAAGCCTTCCATATCGCCCGGCACCGTAATATTCGGCATCACGAACACGTCGGCGCCATTATACGCCGCTTCATAGAGTCCACTCTCGGCGCGGCCGAGCATAGGCACTTGCTGCCCCAACGCGTGTTTGTCAATAGCGGCCTGGATAGTAGCCTGCTCCTGGCCTTCGCCAATCACCAGGTAAACCAGCTCCGGATGTTGTTTAACAAGCCCCGGCAGCACCGCGTCAATAAACCAAGCGACGCCCTTGCGCTTGATTAGTCGCCCAACTGTCAGCAGGATCTTACTATCTGCGGGTAATTGCAGCTTCCGCAGTAAGGTAGCGCGATCTGACTTGCCATATAAGCTATCAGTAACCGCCAACGGAATGACGCGCAGCTTGTCGGCTGGCACGCCAGCCGCTGCTGCTGCCTGGGCAGCCGCTTGGCTGATACAGATAACTACTGACGCCCGGCGCATTGCCCAAGGAGCGATAACGCGAAAAAGAGGATTCCGATACGTGACATCCAGACCATGCACAACTACAACGAACGGTTTACGGAAGAGGCGCGATAAGATGTAGGCTAACGGCGCCAATACGCCGTCCTGGGCATGGACGACATCTATCTTGCCAGTCAGCAACTTCCAAAAAGCTCTGCAGAAGAGATAGGGCAGCGCCACCAAGACAGCCCGGAGACGGCCCTGGCCGCCCCATTTCACCAGCGTTACCGAAGCTTTGTCGGCTAGCGCGTTTGATAAGTCAAAGGCGAACAGCTCCATGCCACCGGTGCTCGGCGGAAATTTGCGGGTAATAAACAGAACTTTCACCTTGTCATTGTACCGAGAACCACCGTGATACCAAAGTCTGTT
>DATHNF010000074.1:0-7522 GCA_035486285.1 Verrucomicrobiia bacterium
CGAACGGCCAGTCAAAGTTGTCGGCAGTCATGCCGGAGTCAGCGTCGGGCCGGACGGTGCTACTCATCAGATGCTGGAAGACATCGCCTTGATGCGCGTATTGCCGAAGATGGTAGTGATTGCCCCCTGCGATAGCGTAGAAGCCGAGAAGGCGACCCTGGCTATGGCCCAAGACAAGCGGCCCAACTACTTACGGCTAGCCCGCGAAGCGACACCGGTTATCACAACCACCGAAACGCCGTTTGAAATCGGTAAGGCCTACGTCTTCGCCAAGGGCGCCGATATCAGCCTCATTACCACTGGCACTATGACCTACCAGGCGCTGGTAGCGGCCGAAAAACTGTACAAAGACGGGATCGAAGCAGAAGTTATTCATGTGTCTACCATTAAACCCCTCGATGCTGAGACGATCCTAAAGAGCGTGCGAAAAACCGGTGCCGTGGTGACAGCCGAGGAGGGTCAAATCATCGGTGGCCTCGGCGGCGCTATTGCCGAGCTGCTGGGCGAAGCCTGCCCCGCGCCGATGAAACGTATCGGTATGCTCGACCGCTTCGGCGAATCCGGTGAGCCTGACCAGCTGCTCGAACACTTTGGCCTCGACGCCAAGCACATTCACCTGGCCGCCCACGCCGTTCTCGATAAGAAATAATATACTATTTGGCGGCGTCAGGGTTAAGCCGAAAATCACTTGGTGTAAGCCTGCCATCCGCGCAGTAGGGCGAGTCGGGCTGTATCGCCGGCGCTGAAGACTCCGTATTGCCAGAAGGATAGGCCGCAGTCTCCACTACAAGCATGGTGCCCTGGCAGAATTCTCTAAAAGCAGCATACGCATAATTCGATGGAGTAACGGTAACAGATCCGTTCCGATTGTAGGTAATAGTAGCTCCGCCTTCGACTTGTGTATTCGGGGTTTGTGGTGACGTGGCCTCGGGAATGCTTCGTCGATGGCCGCCACAAGCCGTGGCTCCCAGGCTAAGCGCTAAAATAGAGGCTATCTTAGCGCCTCTTTCATAAGATTTTCTCATTCCTACTCCTCTACGGCTCAAGTATTATAGCTCTCGGTTTGAAAAGCAAGCACAAGCAGTTAGAATAGGAATGACTATGCCATTAACCCTGCAGCAAATCCGAAAAAATTGTGCCCAAGCCCGCGACCGTATGGCCCAAGCCCGGGCCGAGCACTGGGCGTTCGGAGCCTTTAATCTCGATGATGAGGCAACGCTCAAGGCTGTCGTACAGGCGGCCGTCAAGAAGCAGGCCCCGGTATTGGTCGAAGCCAGCCAAGGTGAAGTCGATGACATCGGGCTCGATAACATCCGCGACTTGGTCGACAACTTCAAGGCCCAATACGGTGCCGAAATCTATGTCAACCTCGACCACAGTCCCAGCGTCAAAGCGGCCAAAGCCGGTATTGAAGCCGGTTTCGAATTCATCCACATTGACGTTTCCCAGGCCAACCACGATGCGACCGACGAGGAAATCATCGCCGCCACCCAAGAAGTCGTGGCCTACGCCAAGCTGACCGGCGCTCTGGTGGAGAGCGAACCGCATTACTTCGGCGGCAGCTCCAACGTACACACTGAACAGATTGATTACGAAGAGATTAAGAAGACCTTCAGTACACCCGAAGGCGCCCAGGCTTTCGTTCAAGCTACCGCTATTGATACATTCGCGGCTGCTGTCGGTAACCTGCATGGCAAATACCCCGTGCCAAAAGTACTCGACCTAGAGCTGCTCCAGCGAATCCGCGCGGCTATTGATTGCAACATCAGCTTGCATGGCGGCAGCGATACGCCTGGACACTATTTCCGTGACGCGGTCCAAATCGGCGTCACCAAGATTAATATTAATAGCGATATGCGCTACGCCTACCGCACCACCTTAGAAAAGATCCTGGCCGACAACCCGAACGAATACTCCGTCGCCAAGTTAATTAGCAAAGAAGTTATCAGCGCTGTTCAAGCCGTCGTCGAAAGCAAACTCGATGACTTTAACTCTGCAGGCAAAGCTCTGGTGTAATCTCGGGGCGCCGCTCAAGCGGCGGCCAGGTTTCATTCCAGAGGCCCCTGCTTTCGACCAGATCAACGCCCCAACGCAGGAGCTGTGCCAGCCGGCCTTCTAGAAGTGTTATCGGGCAGCCGATCGTTTTCTCCTGAGAGCAGACTATATCGCTAACGGCAGTTGGTTTCTCTACTGGCGGGACACTGTGGTGGGGCGTAAAGCCTTCCGGTACTTCCAGGCCCGAGAAGTCGGTGTAACCGAGACTGTGGCTGCCATCGGCATAGCTATGCAGCCTGAATTCCTCGGGGTCTAGCTGCTTATCGATGTCTGACCAGTAATTATGCTCCGGGTTGCCGGATAAGGCGCTCTGGGCCGCCAACAGCCGGTTCATGCATATTTTGGCCGGACGCCGCAGCAAGATGGTGCTGGCGGGATGGCGGGCAATAGCACCAAGCTCGGAATCGGGGCAGTCACGCCACCTATGCCGGACAAGCCCAGGTAAGCTCCTGAGAGTTACCAGCGTTGAACTCACCCCGGTATTGACGCCGCCATTGAGCTGCCATTCTAGTTCTGAATAACGGTTGGTGTCCAGCGTGCCAGCCAAGCGGGTAAATTGCGCAGAACCCCTATACTCTGGCGTAGACATGATACTTTCCACCGCTTCGTTAAAGGTGGCGTGCATCCCCCTGGCCAAAAGCTGCCAGGGATCGTTCGAACTGAGTTTCTCGAAGTAGCCGGCCCTCGGTTGGAGCAAGCCGTTAGGTGGTCTATTGGGCCGCTGCTCGAAGACTCGCTCAAAGACTAGGTCTATTGTTTGGGCCAGACCGCCGTAGCGTTGTTCCTTAGTCTCCTTTACGAATGCTAGCGCCTCCGGTGAATCCGGCTCATAATCGGGCAGGGGCGGCGGCACAACAATTTCGCCACTACGGGCTACATGCAAGGCTTCGGCGCGAGGGGAGGGCATAATTATATAATAGTAAACAATTACGTAAAGTATGCAAGCACTAGCGAGTTGCATTTGCTATTCGTATTTGGCACAATGACAAGCAGAGTATACGTCTAATATAGAAAGAGCAAGGGGTGGGTTAGTGGCAGAGCAGCCAGATGTCGTCAGTATCGGAGATATCGTCACTGACGCATTTATTAGATTGATTGACGACCAGGCAGTAACGTACGAGAACGAGCAGGGCAAATGGCTGGCCATGCAATTCGGCACCAAGTTGCCATTTGACCACGCCGAGGTTATCGAAGCTGTCGGCAATGCCAGCAATGCCGCCGTAGCTTTTGCCAGATTGGGGCTTGAGAGCGCTTTCGTGACCAATGTTGGCGCCGATTCACATGGTCGCGATATGATTAAGGCGCTCGACAAGAATCATGTTGATACCCGTTTCGTGCGCATTAACCCGGGCAAGAAGAGTAATTACCACTACGTGCTGTGGTACAAAGACGAACGTACCATTCTCATCAAGCACGAAGAATATGACTACCACTGGCCGCATTTGCGTCCTGCCGAAACCCCTAAGTGGGTATATTTCAGCTCTATTAGCGAACATGCCATCCCGTATCATGACCAGGTGGCTGACTGGCTCGACCAAAACCCGGATGTCAAACTGGCCTTCCAGCCCGGTACTTTCCAAATGGAAGCCGGTACTGAGCGGCTGCACCGCATCTATGCTCGCAGCGAAGTCCTGATCCTGAACCGCGAAGAGGCTGCGGTCGTAGGCGGCGGTAACCATGAAGACATGCATGACTTATTTAACCACTTGCACGCATTAGGGCCGAAGATTGTTGTCATAACCGATGGACCGCAGGGTGCTTACGCTTCCGACGGGCAGAATCGCTTCCAAATGCCTTTGTACCCTGACCCAGCACCGCCGGTTGACCGGACTGGAGCCGGTGATTCTTTCGCCTCTACCTTCGTCGCGGCCCTCATAAAGGGCAACACGATTGAAGGCGCACTGCAGTGGGGGCCAATCAACTCTATGAGTGTCGTTCAGAAAGTCGGTGCCCAAGCCGGTCTGCTCACCGAAAAAGAACTCGAAGAGTACCTCCGCCACTCTCCTGAGCACTATCGCCCCAGCCGTATGCAATAAATAGCGTTCTCTCGGCAAAAAGCCTACGTTTTTCTCGACGCTTATGGTAATCTGTAAGTATAGGATTTTCACATGGGGAAACATAAAAAACGGTAGTGGGAACAAAAAGATGACGCGATTATTATCCGAATTGTTGCAAGCCCGGGAACCATTCTTCCGTCAGGGGCTCAAACGCCTGGAAGCAGCTAATGGTCACCCCAACACCGACATTCGTTTCTCGACGGAACTAACCCAGGCGACACAGTCTAAATTGCGCGAACTGGGGCTTGACCCCCGCGATACCACCGCCGAAGAGCTGTATCACGTGCTCCAGTCACGTCTTGAAGCTGATGACGCCCGTTTGATCAAGACACTTCGGACGCATGCGGCTCTGCACATATCAGCGGAAGGTGATGTCATAGCCGGTATGATTCACGCGCTTAAGGAGTTACCGGACAGTAAGCGTTGTTTCGCGCTGAAAGCCAGTGCCATTCGGACGATTATCAAAAAACTGCCACCCAAAAAAGCGATGAAGCAACTGGGTTACCGTTCGCTTGATTCGTTCCTCAAACACGAGACAGCAGTCTCAGCCCTGGCCGCGGCTTGGCTCAGCGAGGGGGCGCATTGGCGGCAACGTTTGCTGGAACAATATAAGCATTTACAGCCTGGCGACTTCGAAGACCGCAACATTGTTATGGTGCAACCGGATTCCCGCCGTTGGCGCCAACTGGCTGCTAACAGCGTCGAGGCACACAAGCACAACCTTATTAGTTTCAAAGAGCTTGGCGCGCTGGTTTTTCTGCCGTTGCCCGCTGAGGTGCCAGCTGGCACCACGACTGCCAGCTTGGTGTTGGCTCTGCACGAGCTCAATGAGACCCGAGCCGGCAGTACCTTTCTCAAGCTCTGTCAGGTGCGGCCTGATTTCGGCAGCGTCGTCCAGACGGTGGCTAGCGGTGAGCCGCACCTCAGCTCGCGGCTATTGGATCAGCCGGTACCTTGGCACCTCATCCAGCGCTACTACGCCCAGTTGGCGCATCACGGCCGCGAAGAGGCCTTCGAGCCACACGTACAGCTGGAGGACATAGCTTGGCATCCGGTCGAGCAGGCTTTGAGCGCTGTCGAGCCGAGTTTCGACTTTTGGCGACAGACCGCCCATCTTGGTTTGTTGCACCAGCGGCAACCAGTATCGTTGAACGTGGCGGATGCTGCCTTGAACTGCTGCAATAAGCTGCCGTTCGAACGCCGGGTTGCTCAGTATTTCAAAGGTTCCCTGTGGCACGAACTAATGCTGCGCTACTTGCAGCGGGAGCCGGTCGAGCAATCAGTATTGGCTGAACTGCAGCCGCAATTAGCTGCTGAGATGGTGCTAGCCTAACAATATGTATCAAATCTGTGTATCGGGGGCAGCCAGAGGTGAAAGTGTTGAGGAGGGTAAAGCTCTAGCTGCCAAACTTGGCGTTGCGATTGCCAAAGCTGGCCATGCTCTGATGACGGGCGCCACTATTGGTTTGCCTAACTATGCCGCCGAAGCCTACAAGCGGGCCGGTGGCCGAATGAGCGTCGGTATTAGTCCGGCTGCTTCGAAGGTTGAGCACGTCATGAAATATCGTTTACCAATCAAGGCTTACGATACGATTATCTACACCGGCCTGCATTACGTTGGCCGAGACACATTATTAATCACGTCCAGTGACGCTGTAGTGAGTGTTGGCGGCCGGCTCGGTACGTTGCACGAGTTTACTATTGCCATGGAGACTGACACGCCAATCGGTTTCCTACAAGGGGCCGGCGGTATCAGCGAAGAAATCCAGAACCTGATGAGCCTCGCTCGCCCCTTGCGACCCGGTGCCCTGGTGGTCTTCAACGACTCCCCAGACGCCTTAATCGCGGAATTGACGAAGTATCTCGATAAAGAGCACACCAAATACCGTGATCTCTACTAGCTAGTTATCCAGTCCACATTCCCATAAGCGCTCACGGTCCATGTTACTTGCTACAATATAACGATGAGTAGATTTAAGCTACAGGCCGATTTTCAGCCAACAGGTGACCAGCCGACAGCGATCAAACAGCTGACGCAGGGTCTCAACGATGGGCTACACCATCAGACGCTGCTCGGGGTGACCGGGTCGGGTAAGACCTTCAGCATGGCCAATATTATCCAGAACGTCCAGAAGCCAACGCTGGTGCTGAGTCATAATAAAACCTTGGCGGCTCAGCTCTATGCGGAGTTCAGGCACTTCTTCCCGGATAACGCCGTTCACTACTTCGTCAGCTACTTCGATTATTACCAGCCCGAGGCGTATATCCCGCGCAGCGATACTTATATCGAGAAAGACAGCCAGATCAATGAAGAGATCGACCGTCTGCGCCACGCGGCGACTGACGCGCTACTCAGCCGCCAGGATGTCATCATTGTAGCCAGCGTTAGCTGTATTTACGGCATTGGCTCGGTCGAAGACTATAACGGGCTGTCTATTGACGTCAAAGTCGGTGAACGCAAAGTCCGTGACAAGTTCTTGCGCCACCTCACCGACATCCAATACCAGCGTAATGACATAGACTTCCATCGCAGTACCTTCCGGGTCCGCGGCGACGTCGTCGATGTCTTTCCGGCCGGTGAAGAGTTAGCCTATCGCATCGAATTCTTCGGTGACGAAATAGAGCGCATTACGAAGGTCGATCCATTGACCGGAGAAATCCTGGCAAACCTCCGAGACTACAAGATTTTCCCCGGCAGTCACTACGTCACGCCGCAAGACAAACTGAAGGTAGCACTGGGCCATATTGAAAACGAGTTGGCCGAGAGACTGGCCGGGTTCAAGAAAGAAGGCAAACTGCTGGAAGCCCAGCGTCTTGAACAGCGCACCCGTTTTGACCTGGAAATGCTCCAAGAAACTGGCTTCGTCAAAGGTATCGAGAACTACAGCCGCTACCTGACCAATCGCGAGCCGGGCGAGCAGCCAGCCACGCTGCTCGATTATTTCCCCGACGATTACATTATGATGATTGACGAGTCGCATATGACGCTGCCGCAAGTTCGCGGTATGTATAACGGTGACCAGGCCCGCAAGGAGGTGCTGGTGGAGCACGGTTTCCGGCTGCCCAGCGCGCTGGATAACCGGCCGCTGACCTTCACGGAGTTTGAACGGCACGTCAACCAAGCTATCTACGTCTCAGCGACGCCTGCCGAATACGAGCTGGGTCGCAGCCCTGAACCAGCGCAGCAAGTTATCCGCCCGACCGGTTTGCTCGATCCGCCGATTGAAGTCCGGCCGATCGAAGGCCAAATCGACGATCTGATTGCCGAGATCCGCGACACCACCGCCAAGCGCCAGCGCGTGCTGGTGACAACCCTGACCAAGCGCATGAGCGAGGACCTGGCCGAGTACCTCAAGGAGATCAATATTAAGGTAGCCTACTTGCATAGCGATGTGGATACGCTTGATCGG
>DATHNF010000075.1:0-15797 GCA_035486285.1 Verrucomicrobiia bacterium
CAAAAAGCCGGCGCTGCCCCGCTTGGTGACGCCGAAGAAGTAGCCTTCCTCAAGGCCCGTGCCACGTACGAAGCTAACCAACAGGAGGCTCACCACAAACACCGCCGACTAGCCGATACCGGCCTGGCTGCCGTCATTGCCGTCCTCATTGCCCTTGTCATCGTCCTCTACCTCATGCGCAGCCGCTAAACCAAGGTATAATGTAACCATGCAGAAGATCATCCTGTTCTATAAATTCGCGCCAGTCGGCGACCCGGAAGCGGCGCGGTTGTGGCAGCGTACGCTTTGCGAAAAACTAAACCTAAAAGGCCGGATCTTGATCGCACCGCATGGTATTAATGGCACGGTAGGCGGTGACATTAAGGATTTGAAACGATATATCAAAGAAACCAAAACATATGTCGCTTTTAAGGGCATAAATTTCAAGTGGAGTGATGGGAGCCGTGACGACTTCCCCAAGCTTATCGTCAAAGCCCGCCCCGAAATCGTCACCTTTGGTGCAGCTGACGCCATCAAAGTCGACGAAAAAGGCATTATTGGCGGGGGCAAACGCCTCAAACCCAAGCAAGTACACGAGCTGGTCGCCAAACGAGGTGATGACGTTATTTTCTTCGACGGCCGTAACGCCCACGAGGCCGCAGTCGGCAAGTTCAAGGACGCCGTAATACCAAACGTCGAACATACCCGCGACTTTGCCGAAGAACTGGGTAACCCCAAATACGACGCCATCAAAGGCAAGCCGGTCGTTACCTACTGCACCGGCGGTATCCGCTGCGAAGTCCTTAGCATGCTGATGAAACAGCGCGGTTTCCAAGAGGTCTACCAGCTCGACGGCGGCATCGCCAAATACGGCGAAGAGTACGGCGACGAAGGCCTCTGGGAAGGCTCCCTCTACGTCTTCGACGGCCGCATGGCTACTAAATTCTCAGATAAAAGCACTGACATTGGTGCCTGTGCTCACTGCAGCGCCAAAACCAGCAATTATGAGAACTGTGCCAACAAAACTTGCAATAGGCTTATGCTAGTCTGCGAAGCTTGTAAGCACAACGTGTTCTGTGGCGAGTGTCTTCACCTTGAATCCCCAGTTGCTTAATGCCAATCCACCTCCGGGCAAGTGTCCATAGGCAAACCTTGCAGCTCCCGGAAGTGGTGATCTGATTCAAGGCAATAATATATGTACACCCCTTGCGTAAACAAGCAGAGGTTTTTCACTAAACGGCTTGGATAAGGGGGCTCACTTTTCGGTTAGCTCTAACTGCTTCTTATAAATATCACTAACCAACTCGTCATGTAAGACTGGTGTGTTACCGTTTTTTTGCATGAGCTGCAGGGCTTCATGGATGTCTTCGTAAAAACCAGAGAATATCTTATTGTTTAGCTCAGTCCGTAACCATGCTTGGCTTTGCTTAGTAAGCTCTGGATCTTCCGGCCCCTCCTCATGAACATCTTCTTCCAGCAAAGTTTTCCAGTCCTCTGCTAAAGAAGCCCTCGTGCTCGCCAGGCTGACCGCGATCTCGCCAATATTACTAACAGGGCTAAGGTGCGGAAAATCCTCATGCAGACTATAGTCGTACCATTCATCAGGAGGTAGTTGTCCGCTGCTGAGCTCTTCAAATATTTCTGGGGTGTCCACGACAGGTGTATATTATAGTATCTAATATATCTATTTACAATGCTACGGGCCGCAGTATAGGTTAAAATATATGTAGGACCTATGAACGCTACCCTCCAAGCTAAGCTAGACGATTTGCCGAAAGCACCCGGAGTCTATTTCCACAAGGATAAGACCGGGGCGATTATTTATGTGGGCAAAGCGGCAGTGCTACGCAACCGGGTACGGCAGTATTTCCAGAAATCCCGCGGCCGAGACGCCAAGACCGAAGCGCTGGTAACCGAGATTGCCGACATCGACTGGATGGTCGTGGAAAGCGAGCTGGAAGCGCTGTTCCTGGAAGCCGAGATGATCCGGCGCTACATGCCTCGCTACAACATCCTGCTGCGTGACGACAAGGCCATGAGTTATATTCGTATCGATTACGATAGTGACTATCCGACAGTTGGTACCACTCGCCGGCCGCTGGATGATGGCGCCCAATACTTCGGGCCATATTTCAGTACGCTAGCGGTGCGACAGTCTTTAAAATTATTGCGCCGAGTTTTCCCATTTGCCACCAAGCGCCAGATAGGGCAGAAACGGGCTACATTGCACTATCATCTCGGCTTGGACCCAGGGTTGGAAGAAGGCAAGACCAACTTGGAAGATTACCGGGCGAACCTGCGCAAACTGATGGCGGTCATTAAGGGCAAGCGCAAAACTATCGTTAAAGAGCTGGAGGCTGATATGAAGCGGGCTTCCAAAGCTTCGAATTTCGAACTGGCTGCCAAGCTGCGCAACCAATTGTTCGCTTTGCAGGGCTTGGATAAGCAGGTTATTTTCAGCGACAAAGAATTCTTGGACATCAGCAAAGACCATGCTCTAAACGAATTAGTTAACTTGCTAAGTATTGATAAATTTCCACGACGGATAGAAGGTTATGACATTTCGCACCAGCAAGGCAGCGACGTGGTAGCCAGCATGGTGGTCTTCACTAACGGCGTCAGCGACAAGGCCGAATACCGCAAGTTCAAAACTAAGATTAACCAGAACAACGACTTCTATAATATGAACGAAACGCTCAAGCGGCGCTTGGCCGAACGCAACCGCAAAGCTTGGGGCGTACCGAGCCTGGTGTTAATTGATGGCGGCAAAGGCCAGCTGGACGCGGCTATTAAGGCGCGTGATGAGCAGGGCTGCACCGAGATTCCTTTCATCGGGCTGGCCAAACGGGAAGAGCAAATCGTCATCCAGAAAGGCAAGTCGAATGTCACGCTGAACGAACAGGCGTTACACGCGTTAGGCGGTTTCGCCACGGAAAGCGATGATTTCATACTTATAAACCTGCCGCATAACACTAATCTCGTGAAGCTGCTGCAGCGCATCCGTGACGAGAGCCACCGCTTCGCCGTCAGCTACCACAGTATCCTCAAACGCCAGCGCCAAACCGCTAGTCAGCTCGACGACATCCCTGGCATCGGCCCCGCCACCCGCAAAAAACTCCTCCGCACTTTCGGCTCCATGCGCGGCGTCACCCAGGCTTCAGAGTCCGAGCTAGCTCAAGCGATCGGCCTTACTAAGGCAAAGCAAGTGGCAAAATCTTTAAGATAAAAGCTCGACGGTTTCTTTCAATGCCCGACGAATTAGCCGTCTATGCGAGCTATGCATGTAGTCGTTGAAGAGTTTTTCCTTAAAGGTAACCATTGGCCAATGGGAGGCACCGGGAAAACTTGATATACCTGCCCAGTCACTATATTCACAGCTCAGAAAATTACTAAAACCAGCTGCGCTTGTCGGGGGGATAAGAATAGCGCCCCATTCATGCCGTGTAGTAATTGCATCGTGGTTATTTCTTGCGAGCTGTTCTCCAATCTCGGAGTTGGATACTAGGGTTTTCTTGCCGCCCCTTAAGACTACCAATGGTTTTTCGGCTTCGGCAGGCAGGACTATTTCATATGAACCGTCAATCCGCCGGTCGTCAGGAGTCCAGCCAATATTAAATTGATGTCCGTTGAGCTTTTCAAAGTCATGCATGAACTGCTGTACGCCCCATGAAGAAGATTCAACATCATCAGGCAGAGGAAGTTTGATGTCTTCCCGGCCAACAGTGAATTCTTGAGCCTCTATAGCTAATTTTTCGGTCATAGCCATCCTTTCAAGTTCAATTTTCTTACGAGTCTAATATAAATGCAACCATAAGCAACTCGCATAGAGGCTGTATGGAGTAGATTTGCTATACTGGAGGCTTGATTATGGAATCGAGATTTACGAGCGAGTTTTTTACTGGTAACCGGCAGCGGTTGCGGGAGTTGTTTACGGGCACGGCGCCGATCGTGGTGACGGCTAACGGGCTGTTGCAGCGGGGTGCGGATAGCGCCTTCGGTTTCGCGCAGGACGCCAACTTCTGGTATCTGACTGGCATTGACGAGCCAGACATCGTACTGGTTATGGACCGTGATAAAGAGTATTTGATCGTCCCAGGTCGCAACGCTATCCGCCAGGCCTTTGACGGGGTTGTTGCTACCGAGCCGCTTATTCAGCGTTCTGGCATCCAAACCGTATATGACGAGGAAGCCGGTTGGGAACAGCTGCTGGGTCGCTTGAAGAAAGTTAAGCACGCTGCCACCTTAGCCCTGCCGCTAGCCTACGTCGAGCACTACGGTTTGTACACTAATCCGGCGCGTGCCATGCTGGTTCAACGCCTGAAAAGTGCCAAGCCAGACCTGGAACTACTCGACCTGTCGTTGCATTTGAGCCGTTTGCGAATGATTAAACAATCGCCGGAGCTGGCTGCCATTCAAAAGGCTATAGATATAACGGTGGCGGCTATGAAAGAGTCATTCCGGCCGGCTAAAATGCGCGGATACGCTTTCGAATATCAACTGGAAGCTGAGTTGAGTCGAGGTTTTCGCCGCCGTGGTGCCAGTGGCCATGCTTTTGAACCGGTAGTTGCCAGCGGTGCGCGGGCCTGTGTGTTGCACAATGTCGCCAATGACGGTGCCTTGGCTGCTGATGAACTTATCGTGGTTGATGTCGGGGCTGAGATTGAACACTACGCCGCTGATATCACCCGGACAGCCAGTCTTGGTCAGCTGTCGCGTCGCCAGGAGTCCGTGCATGCTGCGGTGTTGGAAGTGCAGCGTTTCGCCTTTGGCCTACTAAGACCTGGCGTGTTGATGAAGGATTACGAGCAGCAAGTCGAACATTTCATGGGAGAGAAGCTGCGAGAGCTAGGCCTTATCAAAACGATTAGCCACGAAAACGTCCGGCAGTTCTTCCCGCATGCTACCTCGCATTTTCTCGGCCTCAACGTGCATGATATCGGCGATTATGAGCGTCCGCTGGAGGCTGGTGTCGTGCTGACCGTCGAGCCCGGTATCTATATTCCTGACGAAGGCATTGGCGTTCGTATTGAAGACGACGTGTTGATTACTCCCAGGGGCATCAAAATCCTCAGCGACAAACTCTCCCGCACTCTCACCTAATCAAAAGCTACGTCGCAGTTAAGGGGTGATGAGGGCGCGCTTAAATTGAGGCTGTCTGTAACACCCAAATCCTGTACAATATGCTTATGCATGACAAGCCCATGTACCGTTTCCTAACCCGTTGGCTAGTGTGCAGTCTGGGGCTGTGGATCGCGGCCGGTTTCTTGAGTAGCAGCATCACCTATAACAACAGACTGGACGTTATAATTATCGCCGGCTTAGTGCTGGCCATTATTAACGTTGTCTTGAAGCCCGTATTGGTCATTTTCTCCTTACCGGCCATCTTGTTCACGCTTGGGCTGTTCATGGTTATTATCAACGGCCTGACCGTTTTTATTGCCAGTAAGCTTTATACGCCCCTCCATATTACGAACTTCTGGGCCGCTATCTTCGCTGGTATGGTTATCGGCCTAGTCAACTTCCTCGTTAGCGCCATCTTAAAAGAGTTGTAGTTATTCGGGTGGTTACAGCTGGGTCATGAAACTTTTGACAGCGGACGGTCAGATAGGAGACAATAAGGGTACATGAGCATTTACAACTACGCGACTATTGCCTCGATGGCGCTTATGGTCTTTTTGATCCTGGTCCAAACGCGAGGCGCCAGTCTTGGCGCTGGACTCGGCGGAGCCGGTGAGGTTAATACGACGCGGCGTGGTACGGATAAGACTATCTTCCAGCTCACCATTGTTTGCGCGCTGATTTTCACCCTTTCGCTGATTCTAGGCGTTATCGTCAAATCTTAGGACGACTGGGCAATGCAATTTCGCCTGATTCGATTGCGCTTTCGGCGGCGATTACATAAGGGCCAACGACAAGTTGAAGATTTAGGAACGCAGGCTGAGCAGCAAATTGAACAGCACCTTTTCCGGCGTTTCAACCGATTAAACAGCGTACGGCGTTTCATGACTGGCTGGGCGCTTCTCCTGGTACTCTTAATTACCGGGTTGGTGGTTCAGAACATCTCCTTGAGCAATTATTTTCAAACAGTGCAGCCAGTGCCAGGCGGTATCTATAACGAAGGTGTATTGGGCACGTTCACCAACGCTAGCCCGCTGTATGCCACCAGTGACGCCGACGCGACTGTCTCTAAGCTGCTATTCGCGGGGTTGTTTACGTATAACGACCAGAACCAGCTGGTTGGCGACCTAGCTAGTGGCTACAGTGTCGACGCTCGCGGTACGACGTATACGGTCCATCTCAAACCTCATTTGACCTGGCAGGATGGTCAGTCGCTAACGAGCGCCGATGTGCTTTTCACCTATCAGGCTATCCAAAACCCGGATGCCCAGTCGCCGCTCCAAAGCAGTTGGCAAGGCATAACAGTGAGCGCTCCCGACCCATTGATGGTGGTTTTCAAGCTGCCTGACCCGTTGGCTGACTTTCCTTACAATATGACGAACGGTATTGTGCCCCAACATATACTGGCCAATGTGCCGGCGGTTGACTTACGCTCGGCTGATTTTAATACCATTCATCCGGTTGGGGCAGGGCCGTTTGCCTGGCGGGCCGTTCAGGTAAATGGCAACGATCCGACGACGGCCGAAGAGCAAATCGCCCTGGTGCCATTTGCTGGGTACCAGGGGGGCAAGCCGAAACTGCAGGAGTTCATCGTGCATGAATACGCTTCACAAAACCAACTAGTCCAGGCTTTCCAGGCTGGCCAGCTCACGGCTGTCGAAGGCCTGACCAACGTTCCAGCCAGCCTGCAGCATATGAACTCCATACAAGTTCACAGCCCGCTCCTGACGGCCGCTACGATGGTTTTCTTCAAGACTTCCAGCGGCGTGTTGGCCGACACACAAGTTCGCCAAGCCCTGGTAGAAGGAGCCAATGTGCCGCATATTATTACTAACCTGGCGTATCCAACGCGCCCGGTGCGTGAACCGCTATTAATGGGACAATTAGGCTATGATCCGACGCTGACCCAAGCCAGTTTCAACCCAAGTGCCGCACAGCAGTTACTTAACGCTGATGGTTGGGTGCCTGGCAAGGACGGCATACGCAGCAAAGCTGGTCAACCACTGACGTTCACGCTTAGTGCTGCCAACACGCCCGAATACCAGATGGTAACCCATCAGCTGCAACAACAATGGCGGACGCTTGGCGTCAATCTGCAACTCCAATTGCAGGATAGCACCGACTTTCAGACCACGCTGTCGTACCATAGCTATGATGCCGTGTTATACGGCATCTCCATTGGCGTTGATCCGGATGTCTTCGTCTACTGGGATAGTTCGCAGGCAGATATCCGCTCGGCTAATCGCTTGAATTTGTCAGAGTGGAAAAACCCAACGGCTGACGACGCCCTGGAAGCCGGCCGTACACGTTTAAATCCCGAGCTGCGCGTCATCAAATACAAGCCCTTCTTGCAAGCCTGGCAGCAAGACGCCCCAGCACTCGGCCTCTACCAGCCGCGCTTGCTCTACTTGACCAATGGCACCGTGGCCGGTCTGAGTGATAACGCCCTCAATACCTCGACTGACCGCTTCAACAACGTCCAGAACTGGGAAATCCGCCAAGCTAAGGTGACCGATTAGGCACTTGAGTTTTTGCTTCGAAACAGATACGATATGATGGTCTAAAAGCACGGGGATGTGGCGGAATTGGTAGACGCGCTAGCTTCAGGAGCTAGTGTTCGCAAGAACGTGGAGGTTCAAGTCCTCTCATCCCCACCAAATGCTATTTGACCGCGCTGTATGTCCAAAAGCCTACCAGACAGGCTAATGTAGACGTTCGCGTGAATGTCGTTCAGGCCTGTCACTCAGAAAGCTATTCCGGCAAATAGATAATCTTCCAGTTGTTGTTCTAAGCTAAGAGCCCGCAGTTTTACCTGTTTTAGTTGGCACTACCTCTAGCAACCATATGCCGGGGCGTTAGTAGCCTGGGCCTGGTAGGCATACCAGGCCGGCTTATGGTAGTTGGTGTTATCAATGAGTGCCCAACCGTTATCTCCGCTAGCATTATAGGCTGTGGAGTCGTTCTGGTCGTACCAGAAGAAGCCTGCTTCCCAGCTGTTATTCTTGAAGTCCGTAAGATACTGATTCATAGCTTTGCATTGCCCGCTATAGCCAACCTGCCCGTTGCCGGCCGTCGTGGAAGCAGCTTTTTGGCCTATCTCAGTTACGTATACCGGCTGATTTGGCCAATCGCTATGGTCGGTATTGATGTTCGTCGGGTATGCCCAATTAGTATCCGTAAGCGGGTTACAGGTGCCGGTCTTGCAAACATTCAGCGAAGGTATATCGCCGTAAGGATGCACGGCTATGCCGCCGATTTCGCTGGCAATGTTGGGTACTGCCTTCGCCATATCACCTTCCCAGCTATCAGTCCCGCCGCTACTGGTAGTGTACAGAGGAATAGTTGAAGCCACTAATTTGATCCGGCCGTTAGTAGCCGTATTAACTGCTGCGGCGGCCAACGACACCATTACCGCGTAATCTCCCGGTTGCTGGCAGCCGTCATCCGGCCAGCCATAGGTACCACAGATATAGGGTTCATTAGCAACCTCGATCACCGGCGAGCCATAATCGGTCTTGCCCTGCCAGAAAGTGCCGCCCTTGGCATAGGTAACCGCGGCGTAGACTATTTCATGAACCCAGCTCAGCTGGTCGGTACAGGTACCGCTGTAACTTGGGGTGCTGCAGGCAGTAACACACTCCGAATAGCTATCACCACTTGTGCTGCAGGTTCCTGGCTGCACCCAGCTGGTACTGTAACTATTAACCAGAGGGAACATAGAGATGCCCTGGGCCGCTAAATTCGTGGCCGTAGAAGTCACCCCGCCGGAGTCATGTTCATCGGTATCGCCCCACATCCCAACCCGTACCCACTGGACACCCATAGTATGTGCGTCTTGAATAAAGCTGATCATCTGTCCGTTGAGCGTAGTAGAGGTGGTGGTTGTGTAGGTACCCATCAGACCAAACATTTTCGTCGAAGATCCGCCGCTATCACCTCCACCCCCGCTGCTGCTCCCGCTACAGTTGGGGGCATCGAATTGAACGTACTTGCCATCACTGGCCGAGGTGTTCTGCTGGACGGTCGCACAGGTAGGCGAAAGCGTGCCCTGGTCGGCGTTCAAGCTGACATAAGGCGTGGCAGCATGACTGCCCATTAACAGGTAGACGCCAATAACGGCGAAAAGAATTACGAAAACAACGCCGCCGAGCTGTCTTGGAGACATTGTTTTAAATTTTGCTAACAGACTGGTTTTGCTCATAATTCTTTATTCTTTCTTTTCTTCCTACTTCACTACCACTGTAGCCCTAAAAGCAAGGTTATTGTCATCATGGTAGCTGTAAATGCCGGCTTTGTCGAAGACGTAGTCATAGGTATTGTTTTGGGATATAGCTGTCTGTGAATCGGGATCAGGTATACCGGCCATGGGTCTAGGGTCATCGCTAGTCACGGAGTGCGGGCTGCTGTCAGTATTTGTCCAGGCTACTGCTTGGCCTATTTTGATAGAAACGGTCGCTGGCACAAAACCAGTGTTGGTAATGCTGACAATAGCTGGGGCAATAGCAGCCGGGGCTTGAACAGTGGTGATATTAGCTGGGTTGGTGGAGGTGTCCGGGCTCTTTTTGAAGACCGCGTAACTAACAAGGCCTATCAGTATGACAAAGAGAAGCAAACTGCTTGCCATAATACGCCGGCTATTCGGGTTGGGTGGTTGAGTAGGTGGTAACATTATCTCAGGCTGTTGTTGAGGTGTTGGTGGTGGCGTGTCGGTGTAAGGAGTGGTCATGGCTGGCTCCGTTTTATGCTACTCATGGGTTGAGGCTCACGTTCTTAGTGTTAATACCAGCAGGGAATTGTAGGTAGAATGACTGGTACTGGTAACCATTGGCCCCGTAGTAAAAACTGTGCTTATAGGCAGTAATCAGGCCGCTCAGGACATATTGGCCTTGGGCATTGGTGTAGGCGCCGACCTCGCCGTTAGCGGTCGCATGCTTACTGGTGTAAACCCAGGCCCTATTGATGGGCTGGCGCGTCCTACTATTGGTTATGACACCCTCTAGTATTGCTGTCCCTGTGGTCGAGGCGGCTTGGGTGACGGCGCTAGCCTTAGAGGAAGCCGGAGAGGTGTTCTTGGCAGCATCCAGGGCTACGACATAATAAGTATAGGTAGTGCTTGGGCTAAGGCCGGAGTCACCAAAACTGTCGGTAGGTGAACTACCTACCAAGCTGGCTATTCCACTGCCGGTACCGCGGTAAATGTTATAGCTTGTAACTCCTACGTTATCGGTACTGGCTGTCCAAGACAGATTTATTTGAGAACTTGAAACAGCAACCGCAGTTAGATTTGTGGGCTGTGAAGGCGGCTGGTTGTCGGTCGTCGTTGGCCAGGTGACCGTAATTTCTTTAGCCCAGGTTGTGCCGCTCAAAGCGCTACCGTTACTGCCGAGAGGGGTGATACTGTAGTTGACGGTCTCGCCTGAGCCAGGAGTAGCAGGCAAACCGCAGCCAGTCGGTACGATACAGCTGGTAGCTGTTACGTGCGGCCAGGAATAGTCCGTGTTTCGAGTGGTCGTTGGGTTATGAACTTGCGCGATACCATACGAACTTGCTCCTGGGTAAGCCGACCAGCTAAGTGTCTTAGTCGTCGGGTTGAAGGCCAGGTTCTGAACAGTAGTTGTCGAACCACCTCCTCCGTTAGTGCTGGCTGCTGGAGTGGTAACAGCAACGGCTGTACTTGGCGGACCTTGATTCCCGGCTGCATCAACTGCAGTTACGGTATAAGAATATGACGTACTAGGGGACACAGTACTATCGGTGTATGTGGTTGTTGGCGTGGTAATCGTCGCCAACGGGCTGACTGAGCCATTGCGATAAATATTGTACTTGGCAGCGGCGTCATTGCCGGAAGGTGCCGCCCACTTCAGAACTACCTGTGTGCTAGTAACTGTCGGGGCGGTCAGACCGGTCGGGGCATTAGGGGTTGGCGTGCTGGTCGGGTTGTTGACTGTCACCGTTACATTAGTGGCGGTAGCAGTATTGTTGGATGTATCGGTAGCAATGGCCGTCAGGATGTGAGTGCCATTGGAGGCCGTACTTGTGTCCCAGTTGTAGCTATACGGGGCAGTGGTAATAACCCCGCCAAGGTTTTTGCCATCAAGTTCAAGCTGCACGCTCTTAACCGCAACGTTATCAGAAGCGTTGGCGCTTACTTGGGTGGTGCCTGATACCGTCGCGTTATTAGCCGGCGCGCTGATGCTGACAGTTGGCGGTGTCTTATCAACTGTTTGATTGTTGACCGTTACCGTAACAGAAGTGGCAGTAGCCTGATTGCCGGACGTATCGGTCGCTACGGCGGTTAGTTTATGCGAGCCATTGGCTATTCCGGCCGTATTCCAGGAATAGCTATAAGTTGAGGATGAACTTGCATTGGGAGTAGGAGTAGTCACTGGAGAACCAAGATTATTGCCGTCAAGTTCAAACTGTACGCTCTGGACGGCGACATTGTCAGTGGCATTGGCAGAGACTGTAGTGGTTCCGCTGACGGTAGCATTATTAGATGGCGCGTCCATGCTGACAGTTGGCGGTGTAGTATCCGGAGCGGGTGTACAGTTGTTGCCCGTGCCAGTGGGGGTGCAGCTCTGATCGCCTAGAAACAATACGCGGTCGACGCCGACGCCGGGTTCCCGGCCGGTCATGACGATCTGGTTAGCCCCGGCGGTCAAATTGACGCTAATCGGTGAGTTAGCAGTACCATTCTGATAATTAACCCAAGTAAAGGTATTGGCGGGAATGCTTGCGCTGTCACCAACATCGATTGCGCACCCACCGTCAACTTGTAAGTAATAAGAGTTGTTTGTAGTGTCCGGCGCTAAAATACGGCTCCATACATAGTAAGTGCCTGGGCTCGTCACATTTACGGTTTGCGTGGAAGTGCCCAGGCTGGCATTGGGCGTATTCGCGCAAGCAGCCTGTGCCAAGCCAGCTGGCGCTACGGCAAATATCGTTAACAGTAAAGCAGTGAATAGTGTGCCAGCGAGTCGGACGGGCGCGTGCCAGAGTTGGTTAACTGCGGAGCCCTTAATCCGTCTGTGGTATATATTTGGCATGTTTTCGTTTATGGTTTAGCTAAGGAAAGTATAGCATATCTACCAGCCTGTCAAATATTTTTTTGAGTATACGCTTAAACCGTGAGCATGGTAATTGCGTGATTCGGCTACATATATATGTGCAAAGCCATGGTGCGTAAAATTCTGTTACGTGCATCGCGTACATGTAGAGCAGGGAGGTTTTGGGGTTATATTTTCTTTTGAGAAAGCCATAAGCAACAAGTACTGCGGTGTGGTATCATAGCTGCTAGATATATGCGAGATATTAGGGGAGATAAACAGAGATAATGAGTAAAGTCGCACATTATTTGCAGGAGCATTTGGTGGGCGAAGTTATGGTTGGCACTGATGCTCGCCGTTACTTCGCCACTGACGCCAGCGTTTTGCAATTGCCACCAGCGCTAGTCGTCTATCCGCGGAACGAAAATGATGTCCGCAAAACAGCGCGTTTCACCTGGCAGCTGGCCGAGCGCGGCCGGATTATTCCTATTACCGCTCGCGGTTCCGGCACCGATCAGACTGGCGCGGCACTAGGCAGCGGCATTATGTTGGTCTTCCCAGCTCATCTGAATCGTATCTTGGAGCTTGATACCAAAGGCAATGCGGTAACTGTCGAGCCCGGTATCAGTTATGGCAAACTACAGCAAACCCTGCACACCCACGGCCGTTTCCTGCCCCCTTATCCGGCTTCCATCGAGTATTCGACAATCGGCGGCGCGATCGCCAATAACTCCTCTGGCGAGAAATCGGTCAAATATGGCGATACCCGTGCCTATGTCCAAAGCTTACGTGTCGTATTAGCAAACGGCGAAGTGATCGAAACTGGCCGGTTAAGCAAGCGCGAACTTAGCAAGAAGCTCGGTTTGGCGACATTCGAAGGTGAGATTTACCGCTCCCTCGATACTTTGCTGGAAGAACAGCGTGATCTCATTGATGGCTTGCGGCGCGACGTCACTAAGAACAATGCCGGCTATGACCTGCTTGACGTCAAGCGCTCTGATGGTTCGTTTGACCTGACGCCGTTATTTGTTGGCAGCCAAGGGACATTAGGCATTATCACCGAGGCGGTTCTTAACACCGAGGAGCACAATTCGCAGACGACGTTGATGCTGGCTAGCTTCGATAGCTTAGAAAATTTGCAAAGCGCTGTCATGGAACTACGCGCACTGCCAGAAATGCCGAGTGCTATAGAGCTGGTTGATGGCCACGTTTTACAGCAAGTGCACGACCTTAACCCTAACCAGCTCAAAGAAATTATCGCTCCGCCTTTCCCGGCTGCGCTACTCCTTGTAGAGTTTGATAGCTCTGACCGCCAGCTGAAGAAGCTCACCAAGCGTGCCGATAAACTGTTTGAGAAATATGCTACCAGTGTCCAAACGGCTACTGAGCCTGAGCAGCAACAACAATTCTGGAAAGTGCGTGAAGCTCCCGGCACGCTGCTATCACACAACGAAGGCTTGCTGCGAGCAGTCCCCATCATTCCCGACGCCGCCGTGCCACCGGACCGCCTGCGAGCCTACCTGGAAGGTGTCTACCAACTACTAGAAGCCGCCAACATACGCCCAGCGATTTGGGGCCATGCCGGTGACGCTAACCTGCACTTGCAGCCCAGGCTCAATATCGGTCAGGTCGGTGGCCGTCAGAAGGCTTTTCGCCTCATGGAGGAGTATCACAAGCTGGTTATTAGTCTCAATGGCACTATCAGTGCCGAAACCGGTGATGGCCGCCTACGCACACCGTACCTCGAAGCCATGTACGGCGCCGAACTCTACGCCCTGCTGCAAAAGGTCAAGCAAATCTTTGACCCTTACGGTACGCTCAATCCCGGTGTCAAATTTGGTAGCTCCCTCGATGACATCAAGGCAGTCATCCGCGCTGACTATACGCTCGACCACCTCTACGACCACCTACCAAGAAGCTAGCGATGAGTAGCTTCACCATTAACTTCGTTGGTATCACCGGTTGCATATTAATTCTCTTCGTGTTTTATCGGACCAGCATTGGCCGATGGACAGGCAAGTCACTTTGGTATGAACTCGATAACCTGCTTGGCGCCACGCTCCTGATTATTTACTCGTATGAAAAAACTGCTTACGTCAACATCGCGCTAAACCTCGTCTGGGCTATCGTTGCCTTCAGGGGTGTTAGCTCTATCGCCAAACGCCGCCAAAGAAAGGGCAAGTCCAAGTCTTGAGTTTTCGCGCCAAAACAGATAAGATATGATGGTCTTTCGCGCGGACGTGGCGGAATTGGTAGACGCGCTACCTTGAGGTGGTAGTGGGAGCAATCCTGTGGAGGTTCAAGTCCTCTCGTCCGCACCAATTGATCGTTGTGCAAACCAAGGCGTCCGTTGAGGACGCCTTGGTCTTTTCTGGCCTCCTGTTCGGCGTGGATCGCGTCTCGGAGCGCCGTTCTCGACCTCTGTGGCCGTCTTGTGCCTCGCTTCCGAGGTTCGCTCAGGCTCTGTAGGGCTTGGATGAGCGGGGTCGGGATGGTGGCGACCACATCGCCGTGGATGTAGGCGGCGTGGCAACCCACGACAGAGCGGCGGCCGTAGCCTCATCCTGCGGATCCAGTTGCACGGCCGTGCTCATGCTCGCCCCTCGCCGCGGTGTCGCCCTTGCGGCGCAAAGGTGGTGCGCGTCAGTCCAAGTTCACTCAAGCGCGTACTCATCGCCTCATGCGAAACGTAGTAACGCCGCGCCAACTCGCGCGTTTGCTGGATGCCCTGGCACCAATCCTGTTTCACCCAGGCGCGGGGCATCAACAGGCAGTCCAGCACATCGAGCAATCCTTGACGTTCAGCCACCGCCAGGTCCACGATGAGCTGCGCAATTGCGAGCGTGTGGTCGAAGAAGCGCTGTGTTGGTTCGTATGCCCGTCGTCTCGGACCGTCGATCGCCATCCCCAGCCGACATCACACTCGGGTCGGAGCAATGGCACAACGGTACTGACTGCAGCGCAGACCGATCGATACCCGGAGGGAGACCTCCAGGAGCACCCGATGGGTTCACGGGATCGGCTGGCGGCAAACTCATTACGACACTCGCCGGCTGGAGTTCTGGGCGAATTGGGCCGATCATGTTCCTCAGTGTGGGATACCCATGGCGACAGCAGATTCACTATATCTTGTTGTTTGATCCGGGCAGCAAGAGTGACTACTACACAGGGGCCTGTGACAAGCAGTATCCGACAATGTCAAACATAGTGGCGAACTGGCTGATCGAAAACCCACACAATAAACTCGTAGTCCTTGCTGGCGACGTGACTGCCGACTACCAGCATCCCGTTAACGGCTACGGTCACGCCGGGATCCAGAACAAGCTATTCCCAGCAATCCGTAACACTTATGTAGGTGGCGGCAGAAATATCCGCAAGCAAGCGGTCGTCTGCAACTATCCGGGTATGAATCACGGCGATGTCTGGATCAAGTTCCGCCAATATATGAACATGCCCTCCATCACTCTATCTACTTGTCCGAAAACAGGCCACTACCAACACATAGAAAGCTGGAACCCATAGCGCCCAGCCTAGTTGATCGCTAGCCGTCCCCATGAGACAATATCAGTATGTCGCATGTACTCCGGCGTAGGATCATCTGGCGCTGGCTCGGTGTCGCCTTTGCTGCCATTCTTATCTGGATAGCTGGCTGGG
>DATHNF010000076.1:0-10070 GCA_035486285.1 Verrucomicrobiia bacterium
GGAACGCGAGAATCTTCTGAACCGATAGGCGTCTGGTCGGTAATTTCTGCCAGGAAACGTAGGCCGCTGGCGCCGACCCAGCCAAGTTCTTCGTGAGATAAACGACTTTGTTCGTGAGCCGTCAAACCGGCCTCGACGAACGAGATTAGTTCTGCCTGTAACATACTATTGCTCTCCGCCGGTAATAATTCAGGCGTATTGAGACGTTCTTCAATCCTCGCCCACGAATCCGCAAGTTCAGCCATCGCGCCATAAGATTCGGCCATACTAAACACAGGCAGCCCAAGGCTTTCTACGGCTAAACCGCCCCGCCAATGGGCTTCTGGACCAAACAATCTCGAGACTCGCTCGCCTATTCTTTCAATCATAAATCAACTATTATTGCAGACAAAACCCATCTAGCTAGCTATATTCCTTGATACGCAATCATAGAATGTTATACTTTATAAGTCAATTTTATTGTTCAAGGCCCGTATATCAACTATTCTTAGTGTATAGTAAGTTTTGAGGATAGTTTTAGGCTTAATCCGAGGAGAATTATTGTGGAGACTGAAGTTACTAGAGTCGAATCACTGCGAACGGTTGTGCGCGATGAACTTGTCGAGGCTATAGGTGAAACAGCCGCCGCTAGAGTCAACTTAGATGCACTTAGTCATGTCAGGCCGCCCGTATATTCTGCGGCCGGTCGTGAGGCCAATGAAGATTTGCGAGGTATGGTCATCATACGTTACCCCAGCGAAAAAGGACCGTGGGGAGATAGACGGTTCATCGATACACCAGCTGTCCGGGTAGTTTTAGCCGCCAAACCACCATTTCGGCACAGACGGTCTCGTTTGTAACATTCACTCGAAGAAATTTTCAAGAGGTTTAGGGTGGTAGTTGACCAAAGGCTAACAGATGTGTATACTTGTAATTCGATTATGAAGAAGAGTTTGCACCCCGATAATTACCGGCTCGTCGTGTTCGAAGACCTTAATAATGGTTTTCGTTTTTTGACGCGTTCGACTGTTGCCGCCGAAGAGACCACCAAATGGGACGACGGCAACGAATATCCCCTGATTAAGGTTCACATTACCTCTGCCTCACACCCGTTCTTCACCGGCGAAGAGCGCATCCTCGACATCGAAGGCCGCGTCGATAAGTTCAAGGCCCGGGCCGCAGCCGGCCAAGCTTCCAAAGACAAACGCGCCGCGGCTGCCCAGAAGCAATCCAAGCGCGAAACGGCCAAGATCGAAAAGGCCGAGGCCAAAGCCGAAAACACCAAACCAAAACAATAGCGCCGTATGGCCCAAGTTGAAACTGCCGCCGCGTCGCCACACCTGGCTCTGATACTCGATATTGACGGCGTGCATATAGTGCCTTTCGAAAGTAGGTCAGAAGGTTACGTCCGCCATCCGCGTTTTACTTTGTCTGCCTATAATCCGGCGCATGGCCCCTGGCTCAACCGCATTTACGAGACTTCAGCCGACATATACTACATAAGCGACAGTAAAGTCTTATCACATTGGGCGATTGGCCAATACCTTGGTGTACCTGAATTCGACTGGATTGATACAGATCATTACGCCTCGCGCAGGGCCGCCACCCGGCGGAGCCTGGCCATTACAGCGCTTTTCGGCGACCGCCCACTAGTCTGGGTTGACGACTTTATTCGGAGACCCGAAATGGCCTGGGCCCGGGAACGCAGGGACCGCGGCATAGCAACATTAGCCGTCGGAACCGATCAATACATAGGGTTGCAGCCCACGCATATGCAACACATTGATCGATGGTTCGATCGATGGGAGCAGGAACGTAGCGCCCGTGGTATACCGGCATTACCCGCCAGGCCTGAGCGAGATACTGATTTAGAAGCCAGGCACATAGAACGGGCCGATAGGTGGTTCGCCCAACTCACCAGTCAGTAAACTCACCTCTCTGTTACAATGAATTAAATACTATGGACGACAAAGAACAACAATTACGCATCGAGCAGGCAGAACTGGATAAGCAGCTCCAAGATCCGGCGATTTACAGCGACAAAAGTTATCCTAAACTCGCCAAGCGCAAGAGTCAGCTTGATGACCTTCTCGCCCTATTTGATGAAAAAACCAAGCTGCTATCAGATAAGCAATCAGCCGAAGAGCTAAAGAATGGTTCAGATACCGAAATGCAAGACATGGCAGTACTCGAGATCGAAAACCTCGCTATAAAAATTGCCGCTAACGAGCAGAAACTGGTTGAAGCCTTAACTCCGCAGGATCCCAACAACGAGCGTGACGTCATCATCGAAATCAGAGCGGCTGCTGGTGGTGATGAGTCCAGCTTATTCGCTGGCGAATTATATCGAATGTACGCCCGTTGGGCTGAGAACCACCAGTACAAGATCGAGCTTATCAGCGAAAGCCCTAACGAAGTTGGCGGTTTCAAAGAAATCACCTTCGCCGTTCACGGCACTGACGCTTATAAGAACTTGAAATTCGAAGCCGGTGTCCACCGCGTCCAGCGCGTACCGGTCACCGAAAGCCAGGGCCGTGTCCATACTTCTACTGCCACTGTTGCCGTCCTCCCCGAAGCCGAAGAAACAGATATCGAAATCGATCCGAGCGACCTCCGTATCGACGTCTATCGCAGTGGCGGTCATGGTGGTCAGTCAGTCAATACTACCGACTCGGCTGTGCGCATCACCCACCTACCCTCCGGTCTGGTCGTTTCCAACCAGGACGAAAAATCCCAGATCAAGAACAAGGCCAAGGCCATGAGTGTCCTACGCTCCCGCCTGCTACAGATGAAAATCGACGAGGAGGCCTCAGCCTTATCAGATGCCCGCAAGAAACTCATCGGCTCTGGTGACCGCTCCGAGAAGATTCGTACCTATAACTTCCCGCAAGACCGTATCACCGACCACCGCATCGGCTACTCCCGTTCCAACATCCCCGCCGCCCTAGCCGGCGACATCGACGACTTGATCGAAAAACTCCAAGCCGCCGAGCATGAACTGCTCAAACAAGCGTAATACAGTGACTACTACGCCGCTGCGGCCATAGTCTGCTCGGCGATTGCCTCGCGTTGCAAGCGGGCTTCTTGAAGCCTGGCAACGGTCAGCTCACCTCCAGCTATCAGATCAATTTGTGCAATTGACTGCATTAAGCCATGCATAGCTAGTCGCATCTCAGGCGGGCTGGAAGTTGTAGTATCCAATTCTGCCATGAATCTTCTGGCGTTTGCACCTGCTGTCTCGCTACGTAAACCAGCAACAACCTGTTCCACCGTCAGATCTCCGAAAACTTTTTCACCTGTTCTGTTCATACTGTAACTCCTTGTTAGCCAACTATATAAGGCGATTGTAGTATATTTATACAAATTCATCAACTTCTGTTACGGCGTGGTCTATACTATCTTCATGAAGGTTAAGCTATGGCTCGCACAAACTATACGTAAGCTCCAGGCTGTCGATATCGCTACAGCACGGTTGGACGCACTGGTGCTGCTGGAAGACATGACCAGCAAAGACCGGGCTTGGCTGTTAGCGCACCCGGAACATGGATTATCGTCAGCACAAGTTGCGAGGCTCGAAAAGTTGCTCAATCGACGAGTACGGCACGAGCCGTTGGCATACATACGCGGCAAGACAGAATTCTATGGCCGCGAATTTGTGCTCACGCCCGCCGTGCTGGAGCCACGGCCCGAATCTGAAACTATGATCGACCTGCTGAAGGGACTACCCTGCTTTCGGCAACCTAAACCCGGCTTAGACACTCCAAAAAAGAAGAGTACCGGCAGCACCCCTGACCAGTCTGTTTCCGCACCATATTTAAACGCCGAGGTACGAATCGCAGACGTAGGCACTGGGAGCGGCGCATTGGGTGTCACAGCAAAATTAGAGCTGCCAAATAGCCAAGTTGACCTGCTAGAGATTGATAAGAAGGCACTTGCAGTAGCCAAAAAGAATGTAGATAAATTTACACTAAACAAAAGCGCTATCTGTAGTGACCTACTGGCAGGATCACCGGCCGACTACGACGTTCTACTCTGTAATCTACCGTACGTACCAGATAGCTATACAATTAACCAGGCGGCCACGCATGAACCACGGCTAGCCATCTTCGGCGGCCCTGACGGCCTAGATGTATACCGAAAGCTTTTCCAGCAGATCACCAAGCTATCCAAGAAGCCGTTGTATATTTTAACCGAGTCCCTCCCGCCCCAACACCAGGCCCTAGAAGCTATCGCCCAGCATCATGGCTACCACTTACTGCTAACCGACGACTTCATTCAAGTCTTTGATGGGTCTCAGCATTCTGCCAAGTGGAGTACTTGATGAGAGGCTTATAGACAACTCAGCCAAGTTAGCTTCAATGTATTTCCGATGTATACCCTCCGGGTCAAGAATGTTTTCTTCTGCGAAACTACGTGATCGTATGGGCGAAGCATACATGTCCAACAACTTCTCCTCGCCCCCAACGTCAAAGGCTATACCTCTTTCGAATAAATCAAGGTTGAATATGTCATTCAGGGCCCTATCTTTTGAACAAAAAACCGATGCTAACTGCCTACGTACCGCTGAGGAAACTGGCTGAGGCCATATAGTCTTGCTCCCATTGCTTGTTACATCTTCGGTTAGAATTGCTACCGCCTCATTGTCGACGACTATTTGGGCCATAAAAATGGTAGCCGTTCAGTAAGGTCTGGTACCGCCTGGGTCAGTATGCTTGCGACTGCCAGCTCTTCTGGAAGCCGCTTACGAATCGCGAAGCGGTTCGCAGGCCGGGGTATCTTAAATTCCTATCGCCACACCAGCAGTTTCCATACCTTCAAGCGCATGAAAAACAGCCAGGCTACCGGGTTCACCAATAGCATCACCGAGACTGACTTGGGCAAGCCGATCTGCATCCACCTGCTGTGTCACTTCTATCGAGCGATCAACATACTCATAGCTCATTTGTACTATATTAAAACTTTTTATTAAAAATACAAACTATTCTACTCATTTACAGTTGCGGAGCTATCGGTAATTCGTTAGAGTGAGGGTATGAGTAACCCTGATATTCGTAATAGCATACAGATTTCTCCATCGGACGGTCCGTATGTTGAGCGCTACAGGTTTACTGGCCTAGGACCTCACCCTGAGGATCCGATCGGTGAACCTGCTTTTGACCAACTGTACGATCTGGCAGCCAATATTAATAGCGATGCCGGTATAACCAGCGACTGGCAAGCTGTCCACGCCTATAGCGATCAGCGAGGTACTGAACCAGCCATTAGCATCGCCTGTAATACGCTAGGGAATCCTGACCATAAGTCAGTGTACTTCTGGTTGGCCGGTGGCGGCTTTTCAACCGTCTTCTCTCTACGAAACGACTGCGCTGAACGAGTATCAATGATAGCTGGCGTTGACCCCGTAATCTCTACTCTAGTGTGCGGTACATATAGCATTAGCGAGAAGGACAGCCTCTCCCCGCTTGTTATGGAAGCTCAACTATCGGAGACAGCGCTGCTCAGCTTGTATTCACTTATCGCGCAACGGTCGAGCGAAGGGCGCTTTCGGCAAGAACCTACTATTCATCATATTTATTCTGCTGGCGGCCAAGCCGCCACGAGTCAAGAAGCCGTACTCGTCCAGGCCTAACTACTCGGCGCCGTACCCAGCGTGACGCTGACGTTCAGGGTCTTAGTGCCGCGCAGTATAGTCAGCGTAATTTTGTCTCCAGGCTGGTGCTGATCGAGCAAACTGGTCAAAGAGTGCGTCTGGTCAATATTCGTACCGTTAACCGCGGTAATAATGTCGTTCTCTTGTAGGCCGGCATTGGCGGCCGGACTGCCGCTAATCACCGAAGGGCTCGATGGGTCGCTGCTAGGAGCGATGAAGGCGCCGTTTTGGACACTAAGGTTGTATTCGTTGGCTACATCAGCCGTCAACGGTATATATTCAACTCCGAGATATGGCCGGGCGAATTTACCAGTTTTGAGCACCTGCGTAATCAACCCGCGCACATCGTTAATCGGTATAGCGAAGCCGATATTCTGGGCATCGCCAGCCGTCGCCGTATTGATACCAATCACCTGTCCGTTCAGATTGACGAGCGGTCCGCCGGAGTTGCCTTCGTTGATGGCGGCATCAGTCTGGAACAGGTCATCGAGATTCTCAGCCGACGAGGCATCCCCCGAACTGTCAGTAGCCTGCACGCTGCGACCATAGCCAGAGATAATACCGCTGGTTACGGTGTTCTGGAACTGGCCAAGCGCGTTACCGATGGCAACTACGTTGTCGCCAACCTGGACTGTCGAGGAGTCGCCAATGACAGCCGGGGTGAGTTTGTGGCCTTGGGTATCATTTACTTTGAGGAAGGCAATATCCAGACTGTCGCTGTCGCTGGTCCGGCCAATAACTGAAACATTCTTAAGCTCAGTACCGTCACTGAGGGTTACGCTAACACTAGTAGTGCCGGCCGGTACAACGTGACGATTTGTAATAATTAAACCGTCTGAGGAGATTATAATACCGGTACCAGCCGCTTCTTCGTTTTCGGGTTGCGAGAAACCAAACAGACCGAAGCCGCCACTAGAGCTAGATCCAGAACTAGACGACGAGATGTCGACATTAACGCTCACTACGCTCGGACCAACCGTTTTGGCAATTTGACTAATGAGCTGGCCCTGGCTGGTAACGACTTTTTTCTCGCTACCGACCGTACCGCTAACCAAACCAGTCTGATTGTGACTCTCCAGCCAACCGCCAAACGTACCACTCACGACGGATATCAGGATGAAAAGCACGGCTATCACGCCATTGCGCCAACCACCCGTCGGTGTCTTCAGCTGCGGACGACGCAGTGTCGGTACGCTAAAGCTCAGTGTTCTTGGCTGACGTGCTGATTTGCTTGAAATACTATAAAATTCAGCATTTCCGCCCTCCTCTACCCGCTTGTCAGTACCATCATTTGTAGCCATATCCCCCCTTAGCAACCCTTATACAACCTTATCGCCCCAGTCCGAAAACGCCAGTACGACGACTACGATCGCCACCATAATAAAGATAAACTGGCGACGGACGCCTTTGCTCAAACGGTCAGTGTGATCCAGATAGTACAGTACCGCCATGCCATATCCCAGCGTGCTCAATAACAGCGTCGGCTGGGCCACACCCCTGTAAAACAGCAGCCAGTGGCTCAACAACCAGGCCAAAGCGGCGCCGAAGTATCCCCACGTATACGCCAACATCTTAGCGTACGGCTCATCAAAGGTATCGAAGAAGTGACGGGCCGCCAAGTAGCAAATCAAACCGGTCACCGCCGTCAAACCATAGACCGGTCCAGCCGCCCAAACCAAGTACAGGGCCGTGAGCGCGCACAACTGGCCAAGAAATGCCTGCAAAGAAGTCATAAACAGCCCAGAAGCTGGTTTGATAGCAACTAACCAAACGGCGTACAGGGCGGCAAATAGCAGTTGCAAGGCTGCGCTATCACCGTGAGCCATAAACAACACTACCGACAAGCCGACCATCAGGTCGACTGCATTAGCGCGCGCATTGGCGGCCCAAAACCGGGGACGAACAGCAAACATACGCCATTTACTTAACACCACGATACTGAGCGCCAGCTGAACAAAGTTCAGCCGTACTAATACAAAAGCCGCTACCGGCAACACCAACACCAAACCGATATGCAAAAAGTATGCGAACCCGCTGGCTGGTTTAAGTTTGCGTAGGAGTGGCCTCATCAGTACCTATTATAATAACAAAGTCCGCGCCATTCGTCTGAATAGTCGTATCCGGCACCTGGCCAGTACTAGTAACGTTCAAGCGTTGCTCCAGATAGTGGTCAGTGTATTTATCCTTGCCGTGGGTCAGATCAATAAGACTGGTTTGGGTGTAGTCGCTAGCCGGCGTATCACCAGTGCCAACCACGTTATAGCCGTACGATTTCAGCAAATTGGCTTCGTTGGTGGCTACACCCGGTACCGAAGTACCGTTCAAAACCAGTATCTTAGCGTGCTCTTTGACAATATACGGATCCTTGAGCTGAGTTCGGACATAGGTCTGAATAGCCGAGTAGTTAAACAAGCCGGCACTTGGCAAATCAATGGACTGGCCCGCCAGCATGCCGGTAGTAACGTAGTTGTTAGGCGCGTCAGCCAAACCAATCGAGCTGGTATTGGTGTCGCTAATACCTTTGACAATACTGTACAAACGGCTGGCATCCGTAAGCGACAGGTCGGTTTGGACATTATTGCCGAAAGCGTTGATCAAGCCGGAAAGCTTCAATGGGTTACTCACCGTGCCCAGGGTTTCGACCTTGTCTTTCAGTGCTACCAGCACAGCTCTCTGTCGTTGAGCGCGGGCGAAGTCACTAGTCGTTTCCCTCGACCGGACATAGTTGAGCGCTTGGGCACCGTTAAACTGGTCGGTGCCAGCCTTAGCCAACAACGGGTTATTACCATTTTGCCAGGCCATAGTCGGGTCTACTAGGTCAGTTGGCACATTGACTGTCACGCCGTTTACGGTATCGACCGCTTGCTGGAAGGCTTGGAAGTTCAGTATTACGTTATAGTCAATTGTCACGCCAAGCACGTTTTCGACTGTTTGGTCAGCCTCGTCAAAACCGGCTTGAATAGCCTGGGGGTTGGTGCTTCCAGGGGCAATTTTGCCCAAATATTTGAATTCGCCCGTTTCCCAAGCAGCATTAATCTTCATCGCGCCAGCATCTGGAATATCCACCCACAGGTCGCGCGGAATACTCAACAGCGTCGAAGTATGGTTGACCGGATCAATACTGGCCAGCATCATAGTATCTGTCAAATCTGGGCCATCATGGTTGCCACCGCCACGTCCGAGCAGCAGCACGTTAATGCGGCCGTCGCCCTCGCCTTTCAATAGATCGGGGTTAACATTGGTCTTTAGGGCAGCGGCCGTCGCCGTTCCGTCCCGGAATACTTTGTGCAACTTCAAGTAACCTTGGGCAAATAATAAGCCCCCGCCCAAGATTACCAACGCTATCATGGCAGTCGCGCCGCGGAAAGCCCAGCGTCGCGCCACGTACCACTTGCCGCGGGCCAAAAGAGCCCGGGCCTGATAGCCCAAACTCGATTCACCAGGCAGTGACATATCTATTGGCGGTAGCTGATACTGCGGACTCTCGACAGGCTTCGGTACCGAAGCCGAAGGTGCGACTGCAGTAGTCGCAGGCGCGTTACTTGGTAGCCGCGAGGGCCTGTTTAGCTCCTGAGCCTGCAGCTGCCTAACAGGGGTTCTGAGCATGCCATCAACCGCACCCTGGGTCACATGTACTGGCCGCCGTGGCGTCACTATCCGAGGACGCGCGCTCACGGTCCCGGCCACTGATGAGGAACCTCCGGGGAACATTTCTGCTGTTTGGCGTTTGTTTTGCAGTGCACGCCAGTTTTGTCTTGACGTATCCATCTCGTGTTCTCCCCCAGTATACCCGCATAATGCTTATGAGTAAAGCCCTAATATATTGCATGCCTGCAAATAGCCCTCAAGCCTCTTCCTTCCCCGTCATGTTTAATCAGTTTCTCTCCAAGGCGGAACAATGGAATGCCCTGGCGGGCATGGTTTTGCTGACTACCGATGGCCTTCAGGTGAATATGCTATAGTGAAGGCTTGATGGATAAAAACGTACGAGCAACGGACGATTCGCCCAAGCCCGAAACTTCGGATAGCCACAGCCATGTTTCTGGCTGGAAAGAGTTACTTTCGACGCTCGGAATTTTTGTGGCCGCCATCATGGTGGCGCTGTTAATCATTAGCTTCGTGTTCCGTTCCTATCAGGTTGACGGGCCTAGCATGGAAAATACCTTGCAGAACGCCGACAAACTTATCATCTGGAAAGTCCCCCGTACTTGGGCTGATATCACCGGCCACGCCTACATCCCCAACAGAGGTGACATTATCGTCTTCAACGAAACCGGACTCAGTCAGTTCGGCCAGCCCAACAGCAAACAGCTGATCAAGCGCGTCATTGGGCTACCCGGCGACCGCGTAGTCGTTAAGAACGGCATTTACACTATATATAATAAGAGTCATCCGAACGGCTTCGACCCCGACCACACCCTCCCCTATGGCAAGAATATCC
>DATHNF010000077.1:0-3396 GCA_035486285.1 Verrucomicrobiia bacterium
GTCGTTATCGAATCCACCGGCTTCTTCGTCGACCCGGCGAAGGCCAAGGCGCATATTGATGCTGGCGCTAAGAAGGTTGTTCTCAGCGCGCCTGAGAAGGGTGAGGGTGCCACAACCATTGTGTTGGGGGTCAATGAGGATAAGCTGGAGGGCGCCAGCGATATTATCAGCAATGCCTCTTGCACGACTAACTGTATCACCCCGGTAGCTGGTGTCATTGAGAGCAATTTCGGCATCGACAAAGCCATGATGACCACTGTCCACAGCTATACTGCCAGCCAGAAATTGCAAGATGCCCCCGCCAAGGACCTACGCGAAGCCCGTAACGCTGCCGAGAACATTGTGCCAACAACTACGGGCGCCAGCATTGCTGCTGGCAAGGCGCTGCCCGCGCTGCAAGGCATCTTCGGCGGGATGAGCATCCGCGTTCCCACCCCTGTTGTATCACTCAGCGACTTCGTCATTATTACCAAGCGCTCCGTCTCGGTCGAAGAGGTAAACGAAGTATTCAAAAAAGCCGCCAAAGAGCCATATTACCAAGGAATTCTCGACGTCACCGAAGAAGAGCTGGTGAGTAGCGACTTCATCGGCAATAGCCATTCGGCAATCGTTGATCTCAAACTGACCAATGTTGTCGGCGGCACCATGCTAAAAGTTGTCGCTTGGTACGATAACGAATGGGGCTATAGCAACCGCTTAGTCGAAGTAGTTGCTGACACCGGCCGCTTACTCCACCAAAGCAAGTAATAGCTATGACCATGAGCAGCAGGCCGCATTCGTTTGAAAAGCTAGGGCAGCCATCTTTCAACTTCCGACTTGCAACTTTTCGCTGGAAACTTTCAGGAGCTTGCGCATGAAAATCTTCATTGGTGCCGACCACAACGGCTTCGAATACAAGAGTAAGTTAAGCCAGGCGCTGACTATGGCCGGCCACGAAGTTGTTGACGAAGGCGATGTCAGTATTGATCCGAACGACGATTATCCGCAGTTCGCCTCTAAGGTAGTAACCGAAATGCTCACCAGCGGCGACCCTGAGGCCCGCGGCATACTAGTCTGCGGTAGCGGCCAGGGTATGTGCATAGCGGCCAACCGTTTCAAAGGCATTCGTGCCAGCCTGTGCTGGAACCAGAACGAAGCCCGCGCCGCTCGTAACGATGACGACAGTAATATCCTCTGTTTGTCGTCACGTTACCTGTCGCTCGAAGAGGCCGGCTCCATTATGACTACCTTTCTGACTACGCCGTTCGCTGCCGCGCCCCGTTTCACCCGCCGCATCCAGCAACTTGACCAGCTGACCTAAGCTGGCTGGTAGCAAAGAGCTTCACGAGCGCGTTAGTGTACAATTTCAGCATGGCTATCATTTGCCCAACCATTACCGCGTATGACACCCACGAATATCGGGCGCAGATGGAGCGTGTCGAGCCGTTCGCCAAGCGCGTACATATTGATTTGATGGACGGAGAGTTCGCGCCAACTGTTTCGCCGGATCTGGAACAGGTGTGGTGGGCACCGGAGCTAATCGCTGACATTCATCTCATGTATCAGCGGCCCATGGACTACCTTGACCAACTTATCAAACTACGGCCAAACTTAGTGGTTATACATACTGAGGCCGATGTCGACCATCAGGATTTTGCCAGCAAACTGCACGAGCACGATGTCAAAGTAGGTCTCGCCATCTTGCACGACACACCGGTAGAAGACGCCTATCAAGCCATGCCCAGTTTTGACCACGTGCTGGTCTTCAGCGGCCAGCTGGGCCACCATGGCGGGCAAGCTGATCTTGGCCTGCTCGACAAAGTTCGCAAGGTTCGCGAGCGCTATCCCGATATTGAAATTAGTTGGGACGGTGGTATCAATGACCAAAACATCGCCCAGCTCATCGAAGCCAGCGTCACCGTCCTCAACGTCGGCGGCTTCATCCAGCAAGCTAATAATCCTAAAGCTGCTTATGATAAACTGAAAGAAGTTATAGAAGGGTCTTAGATTGCAGAAATTGCCGCTCATACAGCTGGAAACCATTGCTAACGATATCCGGGAAGACATTATCCGGATGTTGGAACATGCCGGCAGCGGGCATAGCGCGGGGCCGCTCGGGTTGGCTGATGTCTTTACGGCGCTGTACTTCGATATCCTGAAACATGATCCGAAAAACCCGGATTGGGCGGAACGCGATATCTTGCTGCTGAGTAATGGTCACTGCGTGCCGGTGCGCTACGCGACGATGGCGCATGCCGGTTATTTTCCCAAGAAAGAGTTAATGACCCTGCGGCAATTGGGCTCCCGGTTGCAAGGCCACCCTGAACGCCTGAAACTGCCCGGCATGGAAACGACCAGCGGCCCACTGGGTTCCGGCCTGAGCCAAGCCTGCGGCATGGCGTTGGCGCTGCGCATGAATAAACAGCAGCACCGCTGGGTCTATGTAGTGATGGGCGACGGCGAACAAGACGAAGGCAATGTCTGGGAAGCGGCTATGCTAGCCAGTAAGTATAAGCTGCATAACGTTATAGCCATCACTGACCGCAATAATATTCAGATTGACGGCCCAACTGAGTCGGTTATGCCGCTGGAAGACTTCAAGGCCAAGTGGGAGGCCTTCGGCTGGCACGTGCTAGAAATCGATGGTAACGACATCGAAGCCGTCATCGATGCCTGCGCCATGGGCCGCGCAATCGCCGAGAAGCCGACCATGATCGTGGCCCACACCGTTCCAGGCAAAGGCGTGGACTTTATGGAATACGACTTCACCTGGCATGGCAAACCACCCGACCACGACCAGGCCATCAAGGCTCTCCACGAACTCCGTACCCTAGGCGGCAAGATCCGGAGCGAGCATGAGTAAACGACTGCTAAGCTTACTGGTGCTAACCGTCCTGCTGCTGGGCATTCTTAACCTCTTGCCGACCGGACGAGGAGACGCGCTGAATTGTGGCTTCCATGCTTATCAGTTTCAAAAAACGTACGGCTTCCCGCTGACCTACTCAAAAAGTAGACCGGCTGGCAACTGCAATACGGTGAAATATAATTTCGCTTTGGACGGCCTTATCGTTGATGTGGCGATAGCTATGGGCGTGCTCGGACTGGAATACACTTTTCTGATAAGGAAGAGAGCCAAACATGCATGATATGCATCTGATTGATTTAAACGGAAAACTCGAATCTGAGCCGATCCGCAAGGGTTTCGGCAAAGGTTTATTGGAAGCCGGCAAGCGCGATAAAAATGTCGTGGCTTGCTGCGCCGATCTGACCGACTCGACGCAGATGAGCTTGTTCGCAAGGGAGTTTCCGGAGCGGTATATCGAGATTGGGGTGGCCGAGCAGAACTTAGTAACGGTTGGCTCGGGGTTAGCAGCAATGGGCAAAATTCCCTTCGTCAGTTCGTACGCGGCGTTTAGC
>DATHNF010000078.1:0-6042 GCA_035486285.1 Verrucomicrobiia bacterium
CGTTTATCTACTTTGGCGGCTATGTCCGGTATGTTTCGAACATTAGCCCGAATGATCAATGGCCAGCCCAACCGGCCCGTACTTCGTATATTATTACTAATACCTATTAAGCGGTTGCATCCGAAACGTTACTTCTCGGTATGTGGTGGAGGTAACAGCTTGGTGCTTGTAAGATATTTGGCACGTAGCATAGCCTGTTGCAAGGTGTGGAGAACTGCTTCGGCTTGCTGGTAGCTCATACCAATACTAGCCACTGGCATGGCACGGGATTGACCTGCCGCTTGGGTGAAGTTTAGAACAAAGCCGGCTTGGTTGCCGGTGATTTCTAGTCCGTCACTATACATGGTGCGCATATCCACAGCCAGCAGCATAACAACGGATTTAGTGGTGGATTGCGGCGTACCGTCGGCCTTAAATTGTTCTGGCATATCACTATCATAATTAGCCAGTTCCCAGAGCTGGACGGCCTCTTGGTCACGAACACCCAAATAGCTAATCAATAGCAGCAGAATGTCCTCGGCGGGACGTTCTTGGCCGGCCTCGATACGTTCCAAGTGCCGCTCTTCGATCTCTACAGCGCCGGAGACCTCCGCCAAGCTCTGCTGTGACTGCTCGCGGACATGCTTGAGCTGTCTACCTAGGGTAATAAATGGAGTGTTTGGCTCTTGCATATCTCCATAATAATGCCCTCAGCTACCGGACGCAAGTTTAGGCGACCAGTCCCTGTATAATAAGCGGTGATGAATATAGCGCAAAACGTCAGTTTGGCCGACTACTCCACGATGGGGCTGGGTGGACAAGCCGCTTTCGTGACAGTGGTTAGTAATCGCCTAGAGCTGCTGGAAGCGCTCAGCTGGGCACAGGAACGTAAACTACCGGTGCTAATGATTGGCGGAGGCAGTAATATTGTCTGGCGCGACGAGGGCTTCCCCGGCCTGGTGATACACAACCAGGTTAGACGCTATGAAGTCTTCAACGAAGATGATACTAACTTCTACATCACCATTGGCGCCGGCGAGTCTTGGGATAGCGTGGTGGCACGTAGCGTTGAGGCGGGCTTGACCGGTATTGAGGCCTTGAGCCTAATACCCGGCACAGCGGGAGCAGCGCCGGTGCAAAATATTGGGGCTTACGGACAGGAGATTGCTCAGACACTGGTGACACTGGAGGTATTCGACCGGCAGGTTGGTGACTTTGTGACGCTGCGGGCTGAGGATTGCGGATTTGGTTATCGCACCAGTCGTTTCAAGACGACAGATCGCGGCCGGTTCTATATTACAGCCTTGACCTTGCACTTGCTCAAGAGCAATCCTTCGCCACCTTTTTATGGTGCCGTCCAGAGCTATTTTGACGAGCACAAGATTACTAAGTACACCCCACTGGCACTGCGACAAGCAGTCCTCGACATTCGGACCAATAAGCTGCCCGACCCGGCTGTTATCCATAATACTGGCTCGTTTTTTGCCAATCCGGTAATCGACCGTGAGCGGTTTGCTGCTCTAGCTGACAGTTTTCCAGAAATACCACACTGGTCAGCTGCTGACAATACAGTTAAGATATCGGCTGCCTGGCTTATTGAGCAAGCTGGTTTCAAAGATTACCATGACGCTGCGACCGGTATGGCGACCTGGCCGAGACAACCTTTGGTGCTTATCAACGAGCGGGCTAAAACCACGTCCGACTTACTCACTTTCAAACAAAAGATTACTGAGGTCGTCCAAGCCAAGTTCAGCATCACTCTCGAACAAGAACCCGAACTGCTTCCTTAAGTCTGCTTAGTTTAGTTTTTGAACCGCGGGGGCTTGCCGTAGTAGCAAAGAAGTTAGCGGCTGGCGCTCGGCAAAGGGAACTGCTTGGTGAACTCTAGGATTTGGGCACGAATAGCGGCGAGTTTAGTTTCGTCTTTGTGGTGCGTGATAGCTTGGTCGATCCACTCAGCGACTTGCTCCATTTCTGCTTCTTTCATACCACGGGTAGTTAACGCTGGCGTGCCCAAACGGATACCACTAGGGTCAAATGCCGGGCGTGGGTCAAATGGTACAGTGTTCTTGTTGACCGTGATACCGGCTTTGCCAAGCGCCCGTTCGGCGTCGGCGCCTTTGATTTTCTTGTTAGTCAAGTCAATGAGCAGCAAATGGTTATCGGTACCGCCGGTGACTAGCTGGTAGCCTTTACTATTCAAAATCTTGGCTAGTACTTTGGCGTTTTTGACGACTTGCTGGCCATAGATCTTAAACGCGGATGTGGCGGCTTCGTGCAAGGCCACGGCAATAGCAGCAGTCTGGTGGTTATGCGGACCGCCTTGCAATCCGGGGATAATCGCCCGGTCAATCAGCGTTGGCAGATTCTCCGGCGTACGTTCCGCCTTCTTAAGTGGGTTGGAAGGGTTGCCGTTGCACAAGATTATGGCACCACGTGGACCGCGCAGCGTTTTGTGCGTGGTAGTCGTGATGACGTCGGCGATTCCAGCTGGCGAAGGATGCTCGCCGGCAACGATGAGACCACTAATATGCGAGGTGTCGGCAATCAGCCAAGCTTTGGACAAATCGGCAATTTCCCGTAGCTTTTGCCAATCGAAGATTCGCGGATAGGCCGTAGCGCCAACGAAGATGAGCTTGGGCTTCTCGGCTTCCACCTGGGCAGCCATAGCTTCGTAGTCCAGGAAACCGTCTTTGCCGGTGCGGTACTGGACGGAATTATAGAGGGTGCCGGAGAAGTTAACTTTGAGGCCGTGTGTCATGTGGCCACCGAAGTACAGCTCCATCCCCATAATAGTGTCGCCGGGGTCAACCAGGGCGAAATAAACGGCCAGGTTAGCTGGCGAGCCGGAGTAAGGTTGAACGTTGGCATGCGTCACACCGAAGAGCGCTTTGGCACGATCACGGGCCAAGTTCTCGACGGCGTCCACGACTTCACAACCGCCGTAATAGCGTTTGCCGGGGTAGCCTTCCGAATATTTGTCAGTTAGGCGCGAGCCAAGGGCGGCCAGCACGTCAGGGGAGGTGTGGTTTTCGCTGGGAATCATTTCCAGGCCGTCAGTTTGCCGCTTCGTTTCAGCAAGTATTAACGCTTCAATTTCTTCATCAACCATGAGTAGTCTCCCTTAAAATTTCTGTAAATAGTCGAGAAGAGTAGCTAGATCATAGACCTATTGTAGCAATTTACCGGCCTAATGATTAGTAGTAATTGCTCGCGTCTGTTATGAGCGGAACATTGCTGTGCAGCAAATAGGTATTGCGCATAAAATATCACATATGGTATCATCTATCGGTCTATGGACACAACTAACGAGAAAATCGGCCAACTAATTGCTCAGATACGACAAGATAGAGGTCTTACCCAAGCTGAGTTTGCCCGCCGCCTCAATACCTCACAATCCGCCGTCAACCGCATGGAGCATGGCCGGCAGAACCTCAGCATGGACACGCTTGGCCGTATCAGCGACGTACTGCAAAAGCAGCTCATATCACTGAGCGATAATGTTACCAATTTGCGTATTGAAGGCGGGCATGACCTGCACGGTGAGATCACGCTCAAGACCAGTAAGAACGCCGCAGTTGGCCTGCTCTGCGCCAGCTTGCTAAACTACGGCGTCACCCGTTTCAAAGCCTTCCCGCGCATCGAGGAAGTGTACCGGATTATCGAAGTCCTAGAGAGCATGGGGGTCAGTGTCAAATGGCTGCCGAACAACGACTTAGAGATCCGGCGGCCAAAGGTCTTGGAGCTCGACCACTTGGACAACCAAGCGGCTCGCAAGACCCGGACCGTACTCATGATGATTGGTCCGCTGATACATGATCATCAAGCGTTCAAGATTCCCTACGCCGGTGGCTGCAAGTTGGGCACACGTACCGTCGAACCGCATCTATACGCCCTAGAGAACTTCGGCGTCAATATCGTGGCCCATTCGGGGTACTACAACGTTAAGGTCGCCAAGAAGAATCCGGAGCGTGTCATCCTCTACGAACCCGGTGACACAGTTACCGAGAACGTACTTTTCGCTGCTGCCCGCCGGCCGCACCAAACGCTTATCGAATTCGCTAGCGCCAATTACTCAGTCCAAGAAATCTGCTTCTTCCTACAGAAGCTCGGCGTTAAAATCAGCGGTGTCGGCACCAGCAAAATGACCATTACCGGCGTCCCGTTTATCAAGAAGAATATTACCTACGCGCCTAGCGAAGACCCCATAGAAGCCATGTTCTTCACCTCGGCAGCCGTGACCACCAATTCACGCATTACGATCCGCCGAGTCCCCATTGAGTTCATGTCAGTCGAACTTTTGAAGCTGGAAAAAATGGGCTTGCGAGTCGACCAAACGCCGCGCTACAAAGCCCTAAACGGCCAAACCGATCTCGTCGACATAACTATCCACAAACATAACGGCGCCTTGCGGGCCTTGGCTGACAAGCTTCACTCGCTGCCTTTCCCTGGCCTAAACGCTGATAACCTGCCCTACTTCGTGCCCATCGCGGCGGTTGCCAAAGGCCGCACCCTCATCCACGACTGGATGTACGAAAACCGGGCGATTTACTATACCGAGCTTACCAAGATCGGCGCTCAAATCGAGTTGGCCGACCCACACCGTGTCTACGTCACTGGTCCCACTCGCTTCACTATTAGCGATGTCGTTTGCCCCCCTGCCCTACGCCCCGCTTCCCTACTACTCATCGGTATGTTGGCGGCTAACGGCACCAGTATGCTGCGCAATGTCTATACCATCAATCGCGGCTACGAAGATCTGGCCGAACGCCTCAACAGCCTCGGCGCCCACATTACTGTCCTCCACGAAATCTAGGCTAAAACTTGTAGGACTGTCTCGTTCTAGAAGGAGGCAGCCTGGCCGGTGCGGAGCGGTGATACCCAAGTGTGCTCACCGTCACGCCGGGTGATGGTATGCCGCTGACGCAAGCACTGGAAGGCAGCATAGAGCTGCACAATGTCCATGGCGTAGAACAGTAGGTACATACCGAGTGCTAGGAAGCTGAGCTGGGCCTTTTGGCGATTCGTAAGATGCTCGTCGGGCCAGACAGTCCACAGCACATAGCTTGTTAGTGTCAGATATGCGCCAAATAAGATACCAGGGGTGTGATAACTAATACTAAGGTATACGACGTAGCTCAGCAGTACCGGCTCCAGGATCAACATTACTTCGCTCAGCACGGCCATTGGCATGCGATAGCGAGTCAACATTCGACTGTACTTGCGGTGGTTAGTATTGCCGATAAGGTGACGATACTTGAAAAGGTTCTGGAGGTTCCCCATCTTCCAGCGATAGCGCTGCCTCAGCAAGCCGCGAAAAGTTTGGACCCCCTCAGTCATAGCTACCACATCAGCCGCGTAGACGATACGATGGCGGCGATTACCTTTCTTAGAAATCAACTTCAAGCTGAGACCAATGTCTTCGGTCATGGTGTCAGTGTCATAGAGACCGGCTCGTTGTAACGCTCGCGTGCGATAGGTCGAAGCCACGCCGCCAATGATGAACTCGCTGTTAGTCAGGCTGTAAAACTTCTTGGAACGATAGCCGATCATATGTTCAAAGCGTTGTAATACACCAAGCCACTGCTTGCTTGACATAACTCGTACATTAGCTGCTACACCAATGACCTTTCGGTCTTTGAAATAGCCGACAGCTCGGCTGATGGCGGCAGGATGAAGTATAGAATCGGCATCTAGGCACATGGTCAGTTCACCGCGAACGTGATTGGTAATGGCGTTATTCATAGCTGACGCTTTACCGCCGTTAATTTGTGATACCAGTAGGACGCGGTGCTTGCCAATCTGCCCTCTAACGTAGCGTCGCTGCTGGCGACCCGCTTTGGACCAATCGTAGCGGGCAGTGTAGCTTCTTGCGCGCAGCTTGGGGTGTTTCTTAATGTAGTTACGGATTATGGCGACCGTGTCATCTTTTGAGCCGTCATCGATAATAATAAGCTCAAACTTTGCATAGTCACTCGCGAGAGCTGAGTCAAGAGTTCGCTTAATACTCAAGGCTTCATTGTGAGCTGGGATAACAACGCTGACTAGTGGCCATTTGCGGCG
>DATHNF010000079.1:0-33129 GCA_035486285.1 Verrucomicrobiia bacterium
AGCGCAAACTCTCGGGCTGACTAACCGTCAGTTCTCGCTGGTCACCGGCAGTTGCTTTGATATGAATGGTTAGGCGCTCGCTGGGCAATACATCCTGGACAATGTCGCCCCATTCTATAGCTACCGCTGTCCCCGGTTCAGCTAGAATTTCTGCCAGCTCGTCACGTATAATACCTGGCTCTGACAAACGGTAGAAATCAAAGTGATGAAGCACCAGTTTGTCGCCCTGATATTGATTATTGAGCGTAAAACTTGGGCTGCGTACTAGATCAGAACTGCCCATACCGGCAGCCAGACCACGCACGAATGTCGTCTTGCCGCCGCCGAGGTCACTTACCAATTCAATGACTTCACCGCCGCGCATATTACGTCCTATCTGCTCAGCGAGCTCTAAGGTGTCGCCTAAGCCGGTGGATTCGATTCGCCAAGTCCGTGCGGTATTCATATACCCCGTATAGTAGCGCGAGGCCAGCAACCAGAGCAAGTGTCCAGGGGTGGATAGGCGTGATAGGCACGGTATCCGAACTGGCATTGGTACTGTCCAGAGATTTGGTCTTGAGGGTTTTGGCTTTTTGGGCGATGCCTTTGGCGGTCTTTGTTTTGGAGCTACCGGACTTGGCTGAAGTTTTGCTGCTGGCAATCGGCTGATGGATAACGTTAGCCGCGCCAGGTGTTGGAGAAGTCGTCCAATACCACTTGCCATTGGCCAGGTCCCAGCTCTGGCCGTCTTTGGCCGTACTGTAGACATCACTAGTTGCGACAGCAGTACCAAATGGATCAAGCAATTTGGCTTGACCGCCGGTGTTACTGAGACTGAGGTGCGTATCAGCCGAGTAAAAAGCAGTGAAGCTTCGAGCCGGCAAACTAGTACCGTTCGGGAACGTGAAGCTGTGCAGAGTCGTTGTGCCCACCTGCAGGCCGAAACCACCCAGATCAAAACTAACCGTATTAGGGTTATACAATTCAATAAACTCATCGCTGGCATCGTTACCAGTACCATCCGGGTTTGGTAATACTTCGGTAATCTCCGGTGCCATGAGGCCGATATCACTGAGCGGTAGGCCAATTACGTTAGAGGTAGCCTGATCATCACCTCCAAGTTCAGCAATAGTCGCCGGCGGCTCAGTGCCAGGCAACAGCTGGCTGAGACCAGTCGGAATACTTACCGTACCGCCTGAACTACTACTAACCAAGTTACAGGCATTGCCAGTATCCGGCTGGACGGTTTGCCAAGTCCCGGCACCCGGGGCACTAATTGCCGGGTTGTTTTGCGTGTCGACCGGTTGGCGCTGCAGAAAAGCGTTTGTGCTGCTTGGCAATGTTTGGACGCCGCTAGCAGCCGTTTTGGACCAGCCAATATAGTCCTGTAGGGTTGGGGTAACAGAGTTGCCGGGATTTGATTGGTTGAAGGCTAGAACCTCTATCATTCCCGCGGTACTGGAGAAGTCCAGCGAAACCGAGTCAACAGTTAGTTGATAGCACAGCAAAAGCGCACCATCATTAACCATGAAATAGCCATGCGGCGGCAGCATGCCCGACAGGCTAACCAGCTTGCTGCTGGTCGCCTTGGTCAGGTCATAGCTGTTGAAATATTCCAACTCGTACTTGCTCATGTCCAGCGCGGTCTGGCCAGCGTTGTAGAGCGTAACGAACTGGCCATTGCTGCTGGTTACTTTGACCTGGCTAATGACGAGGGAAGGAGCATTAGTCGGATCTGCCCGAGCAATTAACGGCGCGTTGACAGTGAGCAGAGTCGCCAACAGAATTGCCGTTATGGTGGAGTGGAATATTATTTGGGTCCGCCGCATAGTAGGCCGGATTGTACGGGCCAGTCGCGCAGAGACGCAAGCACTAGCGTTTAGATAGTACTCCAAACCTTAAATTAGTTAAGATTTCCCTCTTAATAAACTGATACTGACAGGCAGGCTTTATTTACTGTAGCGCCGCGCTATACTTAGAGGTATGCTACAACTTAGTGCTCGCTTACTTGATAAATCCGTACTGTCGCTGCGTACTGGCACGCCGATCGCCACGATAACAGGCCCGATAATCAATCCTGATACTCTAAAGATCGAAGGCTTCTACTGTCAGGACCGTTTCGACAAGAAACAACTCGTGCTGCTATATCAGGACATCCGCGATATGTTGCCGCAAGGTTATGTGGTTAATGATCACGATGTGCTGGCTGAGCCTCACGAACTTGTCAGATTAAGTAAAGTACTGGAGCTTAACTTCGAGCTCATTGGTAAGCAGGTAGTTACTGTCGGCAAGGATAAGGTTGGTAAGGTTGGTGACTATGCTACCGAGACCGAAACGATGTTTATCCAAAAAATTTACGTTACCCAGTCAATCCTCAAGAGCCTGACTGGCGGGTCGCTCAGTATTGACCGTACACAAATCAACGAAGTCACGCCGCGGCGTATTATTATTAATGAGTTGAGCAAGAAAGCGCCGGCAGCGGCGGCCGTTGCTGCCTGAAGCTAGGCTTTTTACTATATATTCTAACTCCTTGGGCGTTTACGTTTCCCCGTCATCCTGAGTCTGTTTCAGGGTAATCCAGACAGTAAAGTGAGTTCGCGTGGGTCGTGAAACTAGTTCAGGATGACGGGGAGTGCGGGCTAGCCGTCAACCTGGAGCGCTGATTTAATATCGCCGTAGCTGAAGCCTTGGCGAGCAAGGTACTGCATGAGCTTTAGGTCATCTTGATACTTGGCTTGTCGGCGCTTGCGCTCAATGATAGCTTGCAAGGCAGTCTGCTCCTCTTGCTCATCATTGCCTACTACTCTTTCGATAATATTACTCGGCACGTGTTTTTGGCGAAGACCGGCAATTATTTTGCGACGCGAAGCAGGGCGGAGCAAACGACGATCGTTAACAAAGGCTTGCGCAAACTTCTCATCATTAACTAAATCAATGATACTTAGCTTGTTAAGTATCATTTCTACCAGGGGAGGGGAGGCTTCTTTGCGCTGCAAATAGGTTTCAATTTCCCACTGCGTACGCGGCCGCATAGCCACATAGCGTAATACTTGATTATAGAGCTTGTCCTCATTGGACAGCTTCTTATACTCCCCGAGTTGGGCTTTGCTTAATTCCTGTCCGCTGGCTAGTTTACTCTCGAGCAGCGCGCTCTCGCCCAAAGAAAACGAGTATCTCCCATCCACGAAGATAGAATACCGCCCTGTCCGCTTAACCTGTTGCTTGATACTGGTAACCTTCATGGACGCCCCCGAATGATCAGGCAGCTCTGCCCTGAAGGACGAGCGGCTCTTCTTTGGTCAAGGGCTCTTCTAGTTCGGCAGCCGCGCTGCCCGCGGGAGTCACTGGATAGCGTGGTTCGCGATCACCACCCGGACCGGGCCCATCATTATCATCGCTGCCCTCTTCATAGTCCGTACCATGCCCATCGTTTCCTTGCCGTTCTTGTATGATTACATCGCCCGTTGCCGAATTATAAGCCAACTCGTAGCGCTGCGGGGACTTGTTAGGCCCACAGACAACGCGTATCTTGCCGTCTTCAGGAAGTAGGAACAAATTAACTTGATAGCCTGAACGCCACACAGCACCGTGAGACTCTAAGCGCCGGGTCTCGTGTCCCAGCCCTGCTACTAGTTTCGTTACAGTGAAGTCGGGCCGTTCGACTATACCGATTAAGGCTGCCCGGCCAATTGATGTAGCACTTGGTGCCGCAATTGTCTTTTGGGCTTCTGGCGGGAAGAGCGCGTAGCCTACGTCGGTCTCTCGGGCTGGTATGGATCCAAAATATAGCCGTTCATTTATTACGGGAGGAGAATTGGCTTCGTCAAGCCCAAGACATAGTTCAGGATGGCCACTTGGCTCCAACGAAAAAGAACCGGGATAGTCAAGCTCGTTTTGGGGGTCTACATAGTGAGTTGTGTCTACGCCGCCTACAGCAACACCGGCAATAGCCTCCAGCCGGTCATTTGCAAACCATACTTGGAAGGCATCAACGTTAAGCCTAGAGCTAGTCTCTGGTGATGTCATGGTTTAGAAATATACCATAATTAAAGTTTTCGTCAAACGCTTGGTACTTCGGCGGCCCGGACTTTGGCCGCGATTTCTTCCATGACTTTCGGGTTATCCTGCAGGTATTTCTTAGTGGCTTCGCGGCCTTGGCCAATCTTTTGGCCATTGTAGGCATACCAGGCGCCGGACTTTTCGACGATGTCAGCGGCAGCGGCCAGGTCGAGGATGTCGCCGGCTTTACTGATGCCTTCGTTGTACATGATGTCGAATTCGGCTTGGCGGAAGGGTGGCGCGACCTTATTCTTGACGACTTTGACACGGGTACGGTTGCCGATGACCTCCTCGCCCTGTTTGATCTGGCCAATACGACGAATGTCCATGCGTACCGAGGCATAGAACTTGAGGGCATTACCGCCCGTGGTAGTCTCTGGATTGCCGAACATGACACCAATCTTCATGCGAATCTGGTTAATGAAAATGACGGTGCCTTTGCTGCGGTTAATAACACCAGTCAGCTTACGCAGGGCCTGCTCATGAGCCGAGCTTGCAGGCCAGGCAACGAATCACCCATATCACCTTCGATTTCGGCGCGCGGCACTAGGGCGGCTACGGAATCCACCACAATTAGGTCTACGGCGTTGCTGCGAACTAGTGTTTCGACAATCTCTAAAGCCTGCTCGCCATTATCGGGTTGGCTAAGTAGTAGGTTTTCGACATCAACGCCAATGCGCTTGGCATAGGCAGGATCAAGCGCGTGCTCGGCATCGATGAAAGCGGCTGTGCCACCAGCCCGCTGTACTTCGGCAATAGCATGCAATGTCAATGTGGTTTTGCCAGAGCTCTCTGGGCCGTAGATTTCTACCACCCGGCCCCTGGGAATACCACCACCGAGTGCCATATCGAGACTCAGGGCGCCGGTTGGAGTGGTTTCTACCGCTGTGGCATGGGCATCACCGAGCTTCATGATGGAACCCTTGCCGAACTGCTTCTCGATGGTTTCCAGTGCCAGGCCTAGCGCCTTGGTCTTGCCTTGGGCATTTGCCTCGTCAGAGCTTTGGGTCGCTTGTTTAGTCTTCGTTGCCTTGCTATCTGCCATGTATCCTCCTCGGTCGGTTATGCTGTCTCGATTATACTTTTACTATATTTTAGCACTATAGGCGAGTAGTCGCGGTATGGAAATTGCTTGCGTTTAAACAAGCGGCTTTTGGAACTACATTTAATATGAATTTAACTAATGAGGCCCTCAAGCCGCTTACGTTTTCACCCCCGGTCTGCTAGAATGGGCCGCAGATGGGTGGACGTAATTTAGCAGTGCCCGCGGGATTTATATCATGCTCATACCTGATTCGTTAGTCGAAAAACTAGTTACCAAAAATGGAAAGCTCACCAAGGAGCAACTCGCTAATCTGCGCGAGCAAGAAAAGACTGACAAAAAACCGCTGCAAGACCTGGTGATCAAGAATAATTTGTTGAGTGAGAAGGACCTGACCAAGTTCTACGCCGACGAAATTGAAGTACCCTTCATCGAGCTCAACGCCCGCGAGATAAAGCACGACGTGCTCAAACAGCTGCCGGAACGCATTGCCCGGCAGTATAACGCCGTAGTCTTCGACATTGACGAAGCCGGCGATAAGTTGGTAGCCATGGAGGACCCCGACGATATCCAGGCCCTGAACTTCCTGCACAAACAGCTGGGCGCTAATCTTAAGGTATACATTACTCCCAGCAGCCTGTTGCAGGCGACGCTCGACCAATACCGGGGGAATATTAGTAGCGAGCTGACGAAGGTTATCGCCAGTGAAGACGAAGCCGAAGATAGCGAAGAGATCGACGAGAGTGATTTGGCTGAGGATTCGCCCATCGCTCAAACGGTCAATATTATCATTGAGTACGGCGTCAAAGCCGGAGCCAGCGACATCCATATTGAGCCGCGCGAGAATTTCGTGGTAGTACGCTATCGTATCGACGGGTTGCTGCGAGAAGCTAATAAATTACCGCGCAAGTTACTCGGCGCCCTGACCAGTCGTATCAAGATTCTCAGCAACTTAAAGATTGACGAGCACCGGGCGCCGCAAGACGGGCGTTTCAAGGTTGAAGTCAATGGCCAGGTATACGCTCTGCGCGTATCAACGCTGCCGATTCTAGACGGCGAAAAAGTGGCGATGCGAATACTGAACGAGTCTAGTAAACCAGCTGACTTCACGGAGCTTGGTTTCTGGGGAACGGCGCTGGCTGCCTTGCAGCACGCTATTGTGCAGCCCCACGGCATGATACTGGTAACTGGTCCGACTGGTTCTGGTAAGTCAACGACGCTGTTCAGCGTTCTTAGTTCGCTCAACACTCCGAATGTAAATATTTCAACCGTAGAAGATCCAATAGAGTATCACGTGATTGGCGCCAACCAGACGCAGGTTAATCCGGTTGCCGGTATGACATTTACGAATGGTCTGCGCGCCTTACTGCGGCAAGATCCTAATATCATCATGATTGGCGAAATCCGTGACGGTGAGACGGCTGATTTGGCCGTTCAGGCGGCACTGACCGGTCACCTGGTTTTTAGCACACTCCACACCAACAACGCCGCTACCTGTCTGCCCCGCCTGTTGGATATGGGGGTCGAACCGTTCCTGATTGCTAGCACCGTACGTCTGGTAATAGCCCAGCGCTTAGTACGGCGGTTATGCGTAGATTGCCGGGAAGCCATTACTCCGGATAGTACTATGCTCAAACAGCTGGATAAAGCCTTCCGCTTGAGCGAAAACGGCGGCAACAAAACTATTCATGAACTTGAACTGGCGGCCCAACATGATGGCATCGGCAATACCGGCAGTAAGAATACGCCTGACAAGCTCAGCACCAGCCCGACCGCCATTACCCGTTTATGGAAAGCTCACGATGATGGCTGCGATAACTGTAACCACACCGGCTACAAGGGTCGTATTGGCATTTATGAAACCCTCGAAAGCTCCCCTGCCGTCCAAAAGATGATTGTCGGCAACGCTACTTCCGAAGCCATAGAGCAGACCGCCATCCAGGAACACATGCTAACCATGCAGCTGGACGGTCTCGTCAAAGCTTTGCGCGGGCAAACCACCATTGAAGAGGTGCTACGGGCAACCGCTCAGGAATAGCACCATGCAGTTCACCTACAAAGCCACCACCAAAGAGGGCAAAACCATTTCCGGTAGTGCTGAAGCTGCTAATAAGCAAGCACTCGTAGCCCTGCTTCGCAAACAAGGCGTCCACCCACTTCTCATTGAAGCTAACAAAGGCAAGAGCAAAGTAGGCGCCTTATTCGGCCCGAAACGAAAAGTTAAGCTGAGCGATTTGGTGATCTTCACTCGCCAGCTATCGACAATGATCTCGGCTGGCGTGCCGTTGGTGCGCTCGCTAGCAGCACTACAAGGAGATAGCGCCAACCCTTATTTCCGGGAGGTGTTGGGAGGGGTTAGTAAGGAAGTTGAAGGTGGTATACCGCTCGGTGACGCCTTCGCCAAGTACCCCAATGTCTTTTCCGATGTCTATGTCAACATGGTACGGGCTGGCGAAGAAGGCGGCATTCTTGACGAGATTCTTAAACGCTTGGCTACCCAGGTCGAGCAGGATGCTTCGATTCGCAAGAAGATTAAGAGCGCCATGATGTACCCGATGGTCATTTTGACCATCACTATCATCGCTTTTTTCGGTATTATGCTGTTCATCGTGCCTAAGCTGGGCGGCATTCTAACCAGCCTCGACGGCCCGAATGCCAAGTTGCCGGTTTACACGCAAGTACTGCTCAATTTCAGCAACTTTTGCTCTAGGCCGACCATCATGAAGCATGTGCCTATTCCTATTATTTCGCACATACCAAACCTGATTCTGATATTGATCGTCTTCATCATAGCCGCCACCTATATATTGCGCTACATCCGGACACCAACCGGCAAATACAAGTTCCACGCCCTGCTGCTGCGTACCCCAATCGTCAAGGTTATTATTCTCAAGGTGGCCATTGCCCGTTTCTCGCGCACCTTTGCTTCGCTGATGGGCGCCGGTGTCAGCGTCCTAGACGCTTTGGACGTCACTGGCGCGGCTATCGGCAACAAAGCCATCGAGGCCGAGCTGAAAGCCGCCGCCGAGGAGGTCAAGAATGGCAAACAGCTGTCCGAGCCGTTGGGGCGTAGCAAGCATTTCCCGCCAATCGTCTCCCAAATGTTAATGGTTGGCGAAGAAACTGGCCAAATCGATACCGTGCTGGTTAAGATCGCTGACTTCTACGAAGAAGAAGTCGCCGTGCTGATTGACGGATTGGCAGCCATTATCGAGCCGATCATGATTATATTTCTTGGCGCCGGCGTAGGCTTGATCGCTGCCAGCGTCATGGGCCCCATTGCCAATCTTTCCAAGAATATTGGCAGTAACTAGGGTGGAAGCCAGGAGACAATTCTAGAATTTTAACCCCTAGAACAGGAGGCCCCGGGTCAAGCCCGGGGTTTCGCTTCGCTCAATTTTCCACAAAAAGTGTTGACTGAGGAACGCTTATGGTTATAATCATTGCTAGATGCTTGCAATACGCAAGTAATGTTTAGTTAAAAGGCCAATAGTAAAACAATAATCAAGGAGGGTGGGCTCTCATGATCTCCCTTAAGAAACGTAATCTCGACGGCAAAGGCTTCACCATTGTTGAACTTTTGATCGTTATCGTCGTAATCGGTATCCTCGCGTTATTAGTAATTACCACTTATAGCGGTATCCAGGCGAAAGCCCGTAACGCTAAGCGGCAAACTGATATCCAATCGCTGCAAACACAGCTCGAAGCTTTCTTCAGCCAGAACGGCTACTATCCTTCACTCGGAGACATGAACAGTGCTAGCTGGCGGGGTACCAATATGAAGAGCCTCGACGTAAATGCGCTCGTGGATCCTTCATCAAACTGTGATCCCTCCAGTGCCAGTTGTCTGGTAAGTTCACCGACTAACAAAGCATACGCTTACGCTGTAACTGATAGCAGCGGTAACAGTTGTGAAAGTACTGACACAAACTGCGCCAAATACACCTTAACAGCCGAATATGAAGGCACGGTGAACGGCCAAAGTACCTATACCAAAAGCAATCTTGACTAGCTAACAAACGGTCATTACATGAAACGAAGGGCACGGTGAACGGCCCTTCGTTTTAGTTTATAGGTTTTACTCAGTATTAGCCGTTCATCTGATATACTGGGGGTAAGATTCGGTGCTTTGATGAGCAGCATACATGAAAACTACTAAAACCCCTGGATTTTTCCACGACAAGCCATTATTTGGCCTGGATATTGGGCATGGCTCGCTAAAAGTCATGCAGATAGCTGACCGTCCGCATGGAACAGCTAGTAAGGGTCACCGTCCTGAACTCATTGGCTACGGATTTGCCACCTTTGACCGGGACGCCTTACAGGACGGGGTAGTGACCAAACCAGAGATCATTGCTAAGGCCGCCCGGGAGTTGTTTGAGCATCGCTTGATTGGCGACATCACGACACGACAAGTGGCGCTCACCATCCCAACCTACCGTACATTTACCCGCTCGTTACAGCTGCCCAAACTAAAGTCCCGGCAACTGACCGCCGCCGTCGAGCTGGAAGCCGAGCAATATATCTCACTGCCCCTGGAAGAACTGTACCTGGACTACGAGATTGTCCGCCAGGATCCTGAGTCGACTGAGCTGTTCGTTGTGGCAGTGCCGCGAATCATCGTTGACTCATACCTGGAGCTAGCCCAGATCCTAGGGCTAGAGACTGTGTTAATTGAGCCGACATTGAGCTCATCAGGACGTTTGCTACTACTGGATGAGCAGAGTGACGTGGCAACCGTTATTATTGACTTCGGCTCGTTATCTTGCGACATCAGTATTTTCGACGGGCATGTACTGGTGACTGGCACTGTCCAAGGCGGCGGCGAAGACTTCACGACCTCCATCAAGAAAAAGTTGGGCGTCACAACGCAAGAAGCTGGCCTGATAAAAACCCGCTACGGCTTGGGTGTCAGTAAGAAGCAAGCCGAGATCAAGCAGTCCGTTGAACCGGCTCTGCAGCAGATTGTCAAAGAGATCCGCCGCATGATTCGTTACTACGAAGAGCGCTACGGTGCTAAACGGCCGCTTGCTCAAGTTATCACGCTAGGGGGCGGCGCTAATGTGCCGGGGCTGAGTGAGTACTTAACACAGGCCTTGCGCCTGGCAGTCCGCCGTACGGACCCTTGGCAATATTTGGCGCACAAGGGCCTGCAACTACCGGCTGAAGCGGACCGGCCGATGTACGCTACGGTAGCCGGCTTGAGCCTGGCTTTGACCAAAGAGGTTTTCCCCTTATGATCAACTTGCTACCGCCAGACCTGAAACGTGATTATCGTTTCGCCCGGCGGAACGTTAGTTTGCGGCGGTGGGTAATAATTTTTATGATAGCCTTGCTGGGCCTAGGCGGTTTAGCAACATACGGTTTGCTGGCACTACATCAATCGACCACGCGCTATAACAAGCAGATCGCCGCTAACAACCTACTATTCCAAAAAGAGGATTTCTCTGGCACCCAGAAGCAGGTACAGGATATTAGTAGTAACTTTAAGCTAGTGGTGAAAGTCTTGGGCCAAGAAGTGCTCTTTTCGCAGCTATTGAAACAAATCGCGGCCATTATTCCGGCTAATGCCGACCTAACTGGCCTTAACATTAATCAAACCCAGGGAGCAATCGATATCTCGGCTATCGCTACCGATTATAATACGGCGACACAGGTGCAGGTTAATCTAGCTGATCCCGCCAATAAGATTTTTAGCAAAGCCGATATCGTCAGCATTACCTGTAGCGCCACCAGTGCTGTTAATCCCAACTACCCCTGCACTATTAATATTCGCGCGCTATTCGCTAGTGACAACCCGTTCCTATTCATTAACAGCAAGGGTAGCACGCCATGAGCAGCAAGCGCTTGTATTTCGCGTTAGTTGGTGTAATCACACTTCTTTTCGTAGCACTAGTTGGCGGAGCTTACGGCGCCAACTCACTCCTCAGCACCCAGGCCACCAAGCTGACCGCGCTCAAAGCCAAGAGCCAGGCCCAGTCCCAGGAACAGGTAAGTCTGATCGAAGCCAAGAAGGATATCCAAAAGTATGCCAGCCTGGCACAAATTACAAGTTCAGTCGTACCAGAAGATAAGGACCAGGCTGAGACCGTCCGCGAGATTGTCAACATTGCTGCTGCTAACAATGTCAGCTTATCGGCCATTACTTTTCCAGCTTCTACCCTTGGCACCAGTTCGTCCGCCGCAACTGGCGCCACTACCGCGGCCCCTGCTCCGACCGCTGCAACAAACCTTAACTCCAGCACGACCAAGTTATCACAACTACTTCCCGTTACGAATATTCCCGGCGTCTACGACCTGCAGATCACCGTGCAAGGGGACCCTAACAAACCGGTCCAATACAGTTCGTTCATCAACTTCTTAAGCAGTCTGGAACACAATCGGCGCACCGCGGAGATCAGTACCATTACCATCGCGCCCAGTAGCACCAATGCCAACTTGTTAACTTTCGCCCTAACCCTGAACGAGTACATAAAGCCATGAACCTAACCAAGAACAAGCCAGAGCTCAACATCCAGGATCTTCTCGAGAAATTAATCGTTGGTCTCAAAAAACTGCGGCGCTACAGTGTAGTTATATTCCTCATTTTCATAGCCTTGCTGTATGGGTTCGTACTGCTACGCATCAATAGCCTGAGCAACACCCAGCCTTCACCGGATGCCGTTAGCAGCCAGGTCCAGGCTGCGCAAACGCCACACATCGACGAGTCCGTCGTCAAACAGCTCCAGTCCCTCCAGGACAATAGTGTCAGCGTCCAGGCTTTATTCAACCAAGCCCGCAGTAATCCTTTCCAGTAACCGCCGATTCTTCGGGAAGATGTGGGTATCAGCTTTAGTATTAGGACACTCTATGCGGGGCCACTAGTAGCGTCGGGACCTAGTGGATTCTCAGGATATGGGGTGGATGGAGCGGACGGAATCGGTGGTGGTGGCGCATATGCACCATAGCCCGGGTCTACGGCAGGCGCGGCCGCTTGGGCGTCAGGTAATGGAACAGGCTGGGGCTGGCTGCCAGGTTGCGCTGAGTATGCGCCCTCAGCACGATACGGACGCTGCAAGCCTTCGCCGGTGCGCCCTTGCTCAAACCGCTCGCGGGCAGATAATATTTGCTGGGCGTAGTAATTAGGGTTTGGGCAATACAAGAAGACGAATTTGCCGCGCTCACCAGCTGTTTCGACGCGTATTGAGCCGTAATTTAACATGTGCGGCAGTATGCCGTTCTGCTCGGCTGTCACGTCTTCCAGGCTACCGAGCGATAATTGGCTGGAACGTTTGTCGAAAAGGCTGGTCTGGGTAATTTGGGTAACGCTATCGCTGGTGACAACCCAGCCATTGCCCCAATAAACTTTGTTGGCAACGAAAACAAAGCCAAGACAAAGCGCCGCCAAGACTACAAATGCCAGCCCGCCGCCCGCCATTACTTGTGTCCGGCTAACACTTGTGATGAGACTTGGGGCTACGATAAACGCTAATACGGCAGCAACTATTAATAGCAAGCCCGTTCCAACATATACGCCGAACATACCGATTGGGTGCCGTTTAATGGCACAGATTGTCTGCTCTCCCGGCTGCATTGCGCTTAATGGGTTGCGCACCGCATGCGCGCCACTAGCTTCACTCTGGACAAGTTCTTGAGGATTCATACCAGCTTATTATACCCTCTTTCCCCTCCTGCCCCGAAATTAAATCCTCTTGCCAGTGTCATTCCAAACTAGCTTTGGGATCCAATAATTAAGTATGCCCGCCAGAGGCATTCCTATTGTCCGCATTCAAGACAAACTGATTAAAGGGACGCTTATTTGTATACCGCGTGACGAGGACTGTTTGAGCCCTAAAGGGCGAGTCCCGCAGGAACCGGAATACAAATAGGTGTCCCTTTAGTAATGTTTGTCGCCCATGCGGTGGCTTTTGTTCTACTTTTGCCACCAAAAGTAGAGAATAGAGAAAAGATAGTTGATTGAGACTATACGCTGAGGTGATGTCTCTCGAGTACAACCTACCGTATGGATCCTGATGTTGGTTTGGGATGACGGAAGTGGAAGTTTAGTTTATCTACAGTAGCGATGGTTGTTGGCTTTCGCCTTTACGTTTTTTGCCAAGGTGTTTGTAGGCTTTGGGCGTAACTTTCCGCCCTCGCGGCGTCCGCTCCAGTAAGCCGATTTGCATTAGGTACGGCTCATAGAAATCCTCGATAGTCCCCCGCTCCTCAGCTGTCAATGCTGCCAGCGTTTCCACGCCCACCGGTCCGCCATCATAGTTTTCAACGATAGCATTCAACAGCATCCGGTCGGCGGCATCCAGGCCCAGCTCGTCAATATCTAATAATTCAAGCGCTTTGTGGCTTAACGGTTTGTCGATGATGCCGTCACCGTTAACGTCCGCGTAATCACGCACTCGTTTGAGCAACCGGTTGGCAATACGTGGTGTTAAACGGGCGCGCTGGGCCAGTTCGACAGAGGCTGGTTTGTCTATTTTTACCTTGAGAATCTTAGCTGCGCGCTCAATAATCTGCTGGATCTCTTCCGGCGTGTAGAAGTTCAGCCGATGCATCATGCCGAAGCGGTCGCGCAAGGGTGCTGCTAGGCTGCCAGTCCGCGTCGTGGCACCAATAATTGTGAAGTGGGGTAAATCCAACCGCAAGCTGCGCGCCGACGGCCCCTTACCCAGCATAATATCAAGCTTAAAATCTTCCATGGCCGAATACAGCACTTCTTCGACAGTACGGTTCAAGCGGTGAATCTCGTCGATAAACAAGATGTCGCCATCGGCCAGATTGGTCAGCAAACTAGCCAAATCACCAGCCCGCTCTACCGCCGGCCCAGAGGTAATCCGGATCTGAGCGCCCATTTCGTTGGCAATAACACTAGCCATGGTTGTCTTGCCCAGCCCTGGTGGACCGTGCAATAGAATATGGTCAAGCGGCTCGCCGCGCTTCTTGGCAGCGTCAATTGCCAGCTGAATATTCTGCTTGAGCCGTTCCTGGCCAATATAGTTGGCGAAGTCCCGTGGCCGTAGCGTAATTTCCAGCTCCACCTCTTGCGGCGCTTCGTCCTCCACGCCAGCGTTGACAATTCTATCAATCATGTCTTTTCATTATAGCAGTCCGGCACTAGCGGGATGGCCGAAAGCCAACAAACGACAACAGCAGGCTCACTATCGTGTTGATGAAAACCATGGTTACGATTGGCAACTTTTGGTCCGAATCATAGAGCCCCAAAGTACCAATCCAGATGACCACAATGGTTCCGGCAGTATAGGGGTGTTTGATGTACAAGGCCATATCTTTAAACATAGCTTGCTCCTTGAAGTTTTATTTGGCGGTATAGTTGCGGGTTCTTGTAGGAGATTTGGTCAAACCAGCTGGCTAGGATTTCGAAGGCTGTTTCCGGGTGCAGCATTGGTCGTTCTTCGTCCATGGCAACACCCTTTGTCTGTTCCAAAACGCGAGCAAAGCTTCGTTTCAGCACAATGTTCTTAACACCCAGACTTGTTACCAGCGAGATGAATAGCATGGCTGCGCGCATCAGTTCTGGGCCATCCAATTCGTATTCCAGACAGAAGCGGTTGTTTTTGTTAATAACCGAATTGAACATTACCATTATTTTGTTGTTTTGCAGCAGATAGTTGACTTGTTCGCGCTGGTTACTCATTATCCTCTCGGCACTATTAATAAGATTGTCTAGCAAATTGGAAGATCCGAGTGCATAGTATTCATCCAAGCTATGTATCGCCCTAACCACATCGCCGCCACACATATCAAGCAACAGCTTGTTGAGGCCCCTGATATCAGGGTTGCCGCTATAGATATTGTAGTATTGCTGAATTAAATGGTGGAACGTTACCTTGTTACGAGGCGCCGGGGCTTGCAACCCATAATCGATTAAGCCTATGCGGTTGTCGCTCAAGAGCTTTATATTACCCGGGTGTGGGTCGCCGTAGGATACGCCGTGCAGGAAGGCACTCGACAGTATTTCGGAACCCAAGATGACGAGCTGTTCTTTGAGGTCCGAGCCAAGCGTTTCGGCTACGTAGCGCTCAACGTCGACGCCGGCACTCGCGGCCTCTACAAGTTCAGTTGCTGCGATTCCACCGACATAATCCTGGCAAATGACACGAGCAGTTGACAGCTCCCGGTACGTATACGGGATAACAATGTTACGGTGTGTACGGTATCTTTCGTAGAGCGTGCTAGCGTAATCCGCCTCCAGCACATAGTTGGTTTCGAGCGTTGTCGCTCGGGCGAAATCTTTGTGAACTTGCCTCATATTTATGGCGCTTCCAGAAGAAAACCAATTGATGCAGCGGCTAAAAAAGCCGAGCACCCTAAGGTCAAACTTTAGGTCAGCAACAATCGTTGGCCGCAAGACTTTGAGTATTACCTGCTGGTCACGGTAGCGCGCCAAATATACCTGGCCAAACGAGCCGGCCGCGAATGGTACTTCGCTCTGTAGAACAACATCACCAGCCTGCGCGCCTAACTCCGCCGACAGAACATCATGAATAGCAATTTCCTCAGTGTCTACTTGGTCATAAATATCGTATATGTTATAGGCCCGCAAAGCCTGGAACACCTCTGAACGCAACACTAGCAACTGCAAAAACTTGACGTATACGCCGCCGAGTTGCCGGAAGCTGGTGTATATTGTTTGCGGCAGCAGCTCTTTTTGGCCTGTTGCGCCCAGGCGGGCGCAGGTCCAACTGAGTTTTATGAGAACCGCCAGACGTGCTGAACGACGACTAACTGTGGTTTTCATGTGTTTCTCGAGGTGAAACTGATAATATAGGAACCGATTGTAAAAATCATCAAAGCAATATACAGAAAGAAACGGTCACTCGTCTTCAGCGAAAAGTGCGCGATAATAATACCGACAATCCAAACCACGCAGATACTAAGCAGCGTGAAGTAGTACCTCATACGTCACAGTATACCAAACAATAACCTTGACGCTGTCCAGTAGCTTAGTTCCTTGGATATTCTTAGAGCCTTACTTGCTCTTGAGCGCCGCTTTAATGCGTTGTTCGGTCGCTAGGCCAGAGTCGACGTTTTGCAAAGCCTGGGCGGCGTCGGCGGCAGTGTAGCCGAGGACAACTAGAGCTTCGACGGCCTCGTCCTTGAGTAGGGCGTCTTCGGCCTGCAGCAAGCCGGTGGTTTGAAGATCGACACCGATAAGGCCGACTTTGTCCTTGAGCTCGACAACCAGGCGCTCGGCCAAGCGCTTGCCAACACCACTAGCTTGTTGGATGTACTTAACGTCACCGCCGGCAATAGCTACTCGCAAATCATTGGCGGTGCCGATACTTAGCACGTTAAGCGCCATTTTCGGTCCTACGCCGTTTACTTCTAGTAGTTGCGTAAACAAAGCCTGGGTATCGCGGGCCAAAAAGCCGAACAAATCATGCGACTGCTCGCGAATATGCTCGTAAATATAGACTTTGGCAGCTTCACCAGTTATCAACCGGGCGTAATCTTCAGCCGGCATATAAAGACCGTAGCCGACGCCGCGTACATCGAGCACTACTTCGTCAGCTAGCTTTTCGCTCACTATCCCAGTCAATGTCGCAATCATTGAGCTTATTATCTCATAGTCAGGCACTGGCAGCTATGGGCCACGGTTTAAAGTGGCGTCAAGCTACTACAGTGCGGATGAATCGTCGGGCTGCTCTTCAGGCGCTGGTGCTGGATCAGTCTCGGACCCAGCAGGGGCCTCAGGCTCAGCTGACGGTTCAGGTGCCGACGGTGTAAATGACGGTTCAGGTACAGAAACAGGTGGTTCTGCGGGTAGTTCCGGCGCATCCGAACCAGGAACGGGAGGTTCCGTGCTAGGTGCTGGCGGATTATCGCTGGTAACGGGAGGTTGCGATGACAACGGGTCTGGCGCTGGTCCGTTCGAGTCGGGCTGTTGCGGGTTATCTTGTGGGGGCATACTTTCTCCTTTTGTTTCTATACGATAGTACTTAATTTACTGTATCACACAAAACCATTAGCTCAAACGCGCAACTGTACTATGGGTAATGGCGGCAGCTAGCGCGTCGGCGCAGTCGTCGGGTTTCGGAATTTCTTTGAGCTGTAAAATAACACGCACCATCTCTTGGATTTGCTGCTTCTCGGCGCGCCCATAGCCGGTCAATGCCTGCTTGATTTGCAGCGGCGTGTATTCGGCAATGATCAGGCCTGCCTGCTGCCCTGCTAGCAAGACAACACCGCGGGCTTGGGCAACGGTCATAGCTGTCGTGACATTTTGGGCGAAGAATAGCTTCTCGACCGCCATATCTGTTGGCTTAGTCTGCACAATAATATCTGTTAATTCTTCGAAGATTGTCTGCAACCGCACCGCGTCATCTTCTTTCACGGGTGTCCGAATGACGCCAGCGTCCACCAACTGGGCCTTGCCCTTGGCTGCTTCAATAACACCGAACCCTAGAATACCCGTACCGGGATCAATGCCTAGGATTCTCATACCCCTTTACCTAAAGGTTGGTAATTGAATCGGGCCAGGTCCGCAGCAATGTCATCATATGTTTTACCAGCCAGCTGACCGCCGGCTATAAATAGTTCTTGAGTCACCTCTACCAAGCAAAATTCCGGGGGTTTAAAGGCCTGCTTTTCTTCCAAGCTGCCGAATTCAAAATCTATAACAACTAGTCCTTTAAGCTCGCCATCGAAAACGTCTACTTCGGCCGTTCTGCCTTCGACGGTTATCATATAGCGGTCTTTCTCAACTCGTCTTCGACTTGCCTTACATAGCGCATCAAACTCATCTTTCTTAAGTGGAATTGTTTGCTCGGTCTGATGTGAGAAATCACTTTCGTCGACCGGCTGCTTTTTGGTAATTTCGTACTGCGTACCCTTCTGGCGAAGTCGCACATATGGCTTGGCAGCATTTTCGGGCACATATGTATCAACCAGTCTTTGCGGTGTAACTCCGTTTAGCTCGCCGGGGATCTTACGCGCCAAGTATGTTAGTTCTAGTTCAATCTCAATATTTAAAGCCTTAGGAGGCATTAAGCAGCTCCTCGGGGATGTCGAAATTGACGTGGGTAGCAGTGACGTCGTCGAGGGCTTCGAGGGCGTCCATGAGGCGCATGATCTTGCCAGCCGCAGCAGCATCAGTAACCTCAACAGTGGTGTTGGGCACATAGGTCAGTTCGGCCTCGGCCACTTCTAGACCAGCAGCGCGCAGAGCATCACGGACCTTGGCTAATTCTTTCGGGCTGGTATATATCAGGGATTCGCTCCCTTCTTCTTGTACATCTTCGGCACCTGCTTCAAGTGCTTGCAGTAATACATCGTCACCCGCAGCCTTCACGCGGATCATGCCTTTGTGATCAAATTGGAAAGCAACTGCGCCTTTCTCGGCAATGTTGCCGCCATGTTTGGAAAAAGCTAGCTTTACCTCTGGATACGTGCGGTTGATATTATCGGTAGCGCATTCTGCCAGGATAGCCACGCCGCCGGGACCATAGCCTTCATACAAAACCTCTTGGAGTTGGGCGGCGTCCTTGTCCTTAACCCGGTCAATCGAACGCTGGATGTTGTTGGACGGCATGTTGGCCGCTTTGGCCCGGTCTATAGCCAGGCGCAGGCTGAAGTTGGTTTCCGGATCGGCGCCACCACGAGCGGCGATAGCAATCGCATTGCCGAGCTTGGTAAAGACAGCCCCACGGGCAGCATCCTTGGCGCCCTTCTCGCGTTTAATCGTTGACCATTTGCTGTGACCACTCACCTGTTTGTGCCTCGCTGGTTACTTCGTTTCTATCTGTTATTTTAGCATATCCCAGGGCTCTTGTCTTCCCCCACAACAAAGTGGCCAGCCCAGCCGGCAGAACATACAAACCAAGCATTTGCGCCAGTGATAGCCCAAGGTGCTGAACGAAAACATGCGGTATTCGAGCCAAGACATGCGCCACGTCAAGCATGTAGGTAAGTAGTAATCGCGCAGGCCAAGCCAGCCACCCAGCAATCGAACCAGCCAGCATGCCGGCCAAACCGGCGACCAGACTTAGCAGCATGGCCAGCGGCACCAGCGTGACGACCAGCACGTTGGCCGGCAAACCGATAAATGACATTTGCCCGAACGTATAGAGCACGAATGGTAACGTCATGGTTTCGGCGCACAGGCTCTCCAGCGCGACGCCGACAACTAGCGAATCGTGCCAGCGCCGCAACCATCGTTTCTGCGCTAGTGGAGCTAGCACCAACACGCCGAAAAACGCCAGAAAACTCAAATACCAACTGACATCACTCCAAATATAGAACGGGTTAGCCCAAGCAGTGATCGCTGCCGCCAGCATAATCAGGTTAAGCGGCTTGAAGCGTCGTCCATAATAACTTGCCGCAATGCTTAACACGCTAACTATAGCTGCGCGAACAATTGAGGCGCTGGCCCCTGCCAGGAGTAGAAACAGCCCGATTAAGATCAGCGAGAGTAAGGTCGCGATCCGTTTGGAGCGCCGGGCGAACAAGCCTTTGCTGGCATGCAGCATAATCGTCAGATTATAACCGGACACCGCGATAATATGCGTCAGACCGACCATTAGCAAATCCTGTTTGACGTTAGCTGGCAATGTCGCCCGTTGCCCAATCAGTAGGCCCATAGCAAACGAGGCCAATGGCTCCGGCAAGGCGCTCTGCATACCAGCGGCGAACTTTCGCCGGGTCTCAGCTACCAACGACGGATGCTGCTCAATAAGTACTAGTTGGGCAAAGCTCAAGCGGCCCTGGTAGGCTCCATATCCCGGATACAACTTGCCGCTCACCTGCACCTCGTCACCCTGGAAGACACCGTTCAGTCCAAACCCACTAACGGCTATCTTGCCAGCTAGTCTCGTCCCATCGTCCAGGTACACGTTATTGGCGTCGAAAGACAATTGCGAATTAGTGCCGTAGACCGCATCCTCGGTTGCCTGCGCGCTAATAATAATCTTGTGGTAATACAGCGGCTGGTAAGCTGCCAGCTTGTCCATAAACACGGCGCCGCGCTGGCAGCCGATACTCAGACCCAGCATCACTACGGCTAACCCGGCCAATGCTGTTCGCCCGCGCAAAGTGAAAGCTAGAATGGTAGCGTTTACCCAACTCCAAGACGCTCCCAACAGCAAACCTGCCCGGGCCAAGCCCAAACCACCCAGTACAGCCAAGAAGAATACCAGCCACAACGTCGTCCGCCGTAACCGATACCGCCAAACCCATCGCATGTACCGGCATTCTACCAACCCAAACCGCTAACGCCAGCAACAGTTAAGATTAGTTTAAGTTCCTCTAGCTAAAGGCGTGCTAGCGAGTTACAAAAATAAAAAGCGCGCTGATAAAACTTCTCTTATTAAAATACATTTCTTCCGCAACATGCCCTAGATAAATTCCTAAACCTAGCCCTGCGACATCTTTGCTCCTTACAATTAGCCCTATAACGAACAGAAGCAATCCCCAAACACTATGGTGAATATGAACCTTGGTGAACCTATCTGGATTGATTTTCTTACTAATCTTCTTAGATATCGGATTGAGCAAGAAGGTTACAATGAACGTGATTATTATCAAAAAAATCTGCATGTGGCTGGATTATGGAGGGCCCGGTGGGACTCGAACCCACGACACCCTGCTTAAAAGGCAGGTGCTCTAACCGGCTGAGCTACGGGCCCAAAAAGTCCCGGTGGGACTCTTTGTAGACACGAGCGAAGCGTCTTCAGTGAAACTTGCTCGCCTACGTTTTTCCCAAATGCGGGAGCAGGACTTCTATTCATTTCATTCTGCTTAGAAAAAGCAAAATAACTCCTTACATTATCCGTAATCAGGCCGAAAAGTCAATCTAGTCTTTGTGCTTGCCGCGTTTGTGGCCGCCGGTTTTTGGGCGTTGGAGCCAGAGAACAAGCAGGCAGACAAGGGCGCTGGAGCCAACGATGAGGTCTTGAGCACGTAGTACCTGCGACCACAATGAAGAATTGATAATGGTATCGCTGGTTCCAGCTGGTAGCAGGGGTACGACCAGTAGACCGCCAAGCAGGCCAACACCGGCGGCTGGCAACAGGTTCAGCGCTAGGCGGCCGTAGCCCCGCACCGTACGAATCATGAAGATAGCAGTGAGTACTACGGGGAGCAGCAACAGGAGGAGCTTGATGTTATCGTTGCCGGTGTCGACGCCTTTCGGTACATGAGCCGCGAAGAGTGTCACGAACGAGTTGGCATCCGGCGCCACAAACTGCACTAGGACATCGCCTAGACAAAGGCTAAGAAACACCAAGGCCGCGTTAATGCGCAGCAGCAGTAACAGTGCTACCGGGGCGAGCACAATAGCGCCAAGTATGATTTGAGGGGACATAGTTTTTGTTTTTATCCTTAGCCGGTTAAATTATACCATGAACGGTAGTAATAGAGCGTGTTTCAGGCGCCGACTTTGTCTTTGCGCCGGCCGGATTTGACTCCCAATTCGACGTAGTCAATGATGTCACTGGCCACATTGTGGTTAGTAACCTTCTCGATCGCAAAACCAGGGCTGGCATTGACTTCCAGCACCAGCGGACCGCGGGAACTGCGCATCATGTCCACGCCACAAATCGGTAGGCCCATAGCTTTGGCTGCCTTCTGGGCCGTTTTACGCTCTTCGTCTGTCAACTTCAGGGCTATGCCCTCGCCGCCCTGGTGCAAGTTGGAACGGAAGTCATCGTCCAGGCTCTGCCGCAGCATGCTAGCTACAACTCTGCCATTGACTACAAAGGCGCGGATGTCGACACCGGCGCTCTCAGCGACGAACTCCTGCACTAAGAAGTTCACGCCCTCCACGTAGAAAGCCTGCATCACGGCCAAGGCGGCTTTGCGGGTCTCGGCCAGCACCACGCCGTTACCGTGAGTCCCGCGAGCAACCTTGATAATCACGGGCGCCCCACCAACCTGTTCGAGCACGCCCTCGAAGTCCGCCGTCTCGCGGGCAAAGACCGTCTTAGGAATACCAACGCCCGTCTTGGCCAGCAGCTGCATACTTCGCAGCTTGTCGCGTGACCGCACAATCGCGATCGAACTCGTGGTAGTAAAGACGTTCTGCATTTCGAACTGCCGGACAATAGCTGAGCCGTAGCGGGTTAGACTGGAGGCAATTCGCGGGATAATGACGTCGACATTGCTTAAGTCCTTGCCGCGGTAGCGAACGACCGGTTTACTGCTCTCGACAGAAACATAACACTTAGCATAGTTCACTACCCTGACGGCATGGCCGCGCTTCTCAGCCTCTTCTTTGAGGCGTTTGGTGGAGTAATTACCCGGGCCTTTTGAAAGAATTACTATATTCATACGCTGTCCTTGTCTGCATGTAATGCGTCAATCGCCGCTTGCTTCTGTACTTCTCGCAGTCTTTCCTGTTTTAGCAGCGGCGTGCCTAGTTTAACATCAACGATGAATTTTCCACGTAAAACATTTCGTCCAAGCAGAATTGGATAGACTTGCTCAGAGCGGTCAGCCAGCGTGAAGGTCGCTCTGATTTTCCGGCCTTTGAGCGAAACAACCTTCCTCACCGCGTACCGTTGCTGGACATGGCCGGTGGAATTGGCAACGAGGCGCTGGCTGTACGTCTTGGTTCGGACTGTGTTACCGGTGTACAACTGGCTGCCTTGGCCGAACAGCGAATACATCAGCACTCCGTCTTTCTCGATAATATTTGAGGCCCAGATAGCTGACGTCTTGGCACCAGTATCAACACGAGCTGGAATCGGAGTCTTAGTATACTCGGGGAGGTTAACATATTCGGCACGGCCGATTGTGGTTTGCTTGGGATCCATTACTTGGCCGCCAATTCCGCGAAGTAGTTCGCATAGATAGCAAGCTTTTCCTCTTGGAACGCGCCGCTGGCAATTTGCGGGCTAGCATTTACTTCGAGAATGTAGGGCGTACCAGTACCTGCTTCTAGCATGACATCCACGCCGGCTACATCGCGGTTCATAAGCTTGGCGGCACGTAGCGACAGGTCTTGCAATGCTTGGCTGAGATGATCTACAGGCAGCAGGCGTGCCGAAGCACCTTGCGAGGTGTTGTTCAGGTGTGTGCTGTCGTCAACGCGTCGGCGCTCCAGCACTAGCTGTATACTCCCGCCGACAACTAGTACGCGCAGATCGCTTTCGTTGGCGATGAAGGCCTGGGCTATGAAGTGTTTCCCTTGGTTGGCGGCTATGATCTCCGCTAGCTGAGCCTTGCTCTTGACGAGGTAATTATCGTCGCCTGTACTGCCGTCTATGGCTTTGAAAATAAATGATTCACCCAGCTTGGACTGAATTTCCTGGTAGCGCGCTTGGTAATGCTCTAATGACAGGTACAGCGTGTGCGGAACGCGAATACCGCCGCGGGCCAAACGGGCCAATTGACTGAGTTTATAGGCGGGGATGTAGTACTTGAGCTCATTACCACTAAAGGGGATGTTGCGGTCTTGCAGCACTTCGGCAATAGCCGTAGCTTGCTCGTGATACCGGAAATACGATTTAAAATATACTGCCTTAAAAGTGTCCAGATCCTGGCCGGTTGACACGACAAAGGCGCGCAACGACCCCTCGCTAATTTCCAGGCCAATATTATGGTAATTCTGCCACTCCATTTGGCATGTCGCTTGCAAACGGTCGTTCAGGCGCGCGACAAAGTCATTATTGGTGGCCATATTTTCGTCATTTTCCGCGGACGAAAGTATTAGAATCTTAGGCGGTAGTGTTTGGGGCATAGTGGTATCTTCTCGTTATATTACTTGGTTTGCAAGGATTTAAGCACTGACAATATGGGCTTTGGCGTCTATTTAATTAAATATGCAGTTTACTGAAATTCACAAAGAGGTACAAGGCTATATTATATCAGATAATATAATCTTTGTAAATTCTATTGCTGTGAGTGCAGCACCCGGGTATATACCAAATAAACGACAGCTACCACAACCAACAAAACCAGGATAAGCATAGGGAGAAAGCCGGATTGATTCAGCGGCTGGCGTTTCATGGGCCCTATTATTAAGGCACAAGCGGTTTTTGGCAACCCCAATCTGTTAGAGTATTGCTATTCTTTTAGGCTTATGCTATAATGTATATTATGCACGAAGCCGTTAGTACTGTATTAGAAACACCGGCGTTGCCTGAATTAATGGCCAAAAAAGTTTGGCATAACCAGGTACCTGTCCGAATTACCCAAGCAGAACAGGCTGGCGAACCTCTTTCTGTGGCCTTTATCGACGTTGACCACTTCAAAGACATTAACGATACCTTAGGGCATGCCGCGGGTGACAGAGTCATTGCCGACATAGAGCAGGTTGTGGCCTTCGTAGCCGAGAATCTGCGGACCGGCAAAGAAGACGACGCCCCGCAAACTGAACGACGTAGCGAAACAGTAGCGAAGGTTACAACAGGCGACATGGTGGCCTACAGCCAACCTACCGACGAAGACGCCGAGAAGCAATCTGTGCACGTCGATCCCGGTCATATTGGCGGTGATGAATTCGCCATATTGGCGAAGGTAGATGCAGCTGGCGCGCAAGGCTTAACAGCTCGTCTGCGCAGAGCGTTCAGCGACTATCTGGAATTACCCGAAAATGCTGAGCTCAAAAAGCTAGGTATTGGCTTATCAATCGGTGTTGCGACGCTTCAACCTGGCATGACAGGGAGCGAGCTGCTGGCAGAAGCAGACGTTAATCTATACAAGAACAAGCTTGAACAATTGCCGCCGCTCACTGAGCAACAAGAAGCTGTCCTGCGTCTCGCCAAAGCCGCGATTGAAGCTTCAGACTTACGGATGCGTGACTTGCTGAAGTACGAACACTTGATAGACCACGAAGGCTAGCTGTAGCACGGGCTGGCTTAAGTCTCGAGGAAAGCTTTGAGCTGTTCCTGTTGTCGCTTAGATAGTTTGGTAGGAGTATCGACGGTAATGGTAATGATGTGGGCCCCACGACTGTTGCCGCGCAAATGCGGAACACCGTGGTTAGAGAGTTTGAAGTCAGAACCCGATTGGGTGCCAACAGGAACCTTCATGCGGACTGGGCCATCGACAGTTTCGACCTCGATTTCGGTGCCCAGCGCAGCTTCGACCATGCCCACGTGTTCTTCGCTGAGAATTAGGTCGCCTTCACGGGTAAATTTCTTGTCTGGTTTAACGCGAATATTGACGTAGAGGTCGCCTTTGGGACCGTTGGCGATGGCTTCGCCATGCTCGCGCAAACGAATGGTGGCACCGTCATCGATGCCAGCTGGGATCTTGAGTTGAATAGCCTGCTTCTTGGTCTGGGTGCCTTTGCCGCGGCAGACAGAACAAACTTTTTCGGGGATTTTGCCACGACCGTGGCACTTCGGGCAGAGAGCAGCCTGTTGAATATTACCAAAGATAGTCCGGGCTACAGTTACGACTTGGCCAGAACCTTTGCACTGGTCGCAGGTCTTGAGTTCGTGTCCGGGCTCAACCGTGGTACCTTTGCAGTGCTCGCAGGTATCATCGAGGTTTAATGTCAGGTCAACTTCGGTGCCAAAGACAGCTTGTTCGAAGCTTATCTCTACCCCAGCTTCGACATCGCGGCCACGGGCCTGCTGGGCCCGGCCTTGTTGCTGGCCACCTCCAAAGAAGCTGTTGAAGATATCGCCGAGGCCAAGGTCCCCGAAGTCAAAGTTGATATTCTGGCCCTGGCCACCAAAACCACCGCCAAACGGGTTCCCGCCGCCCGCTGCGCCGCCGACACCAGCATGGCCAAACTGGTCATAGCGCTTGCGTTTGTCGGTGTCCTTCAGGACTTCGTAGGCCTCATTCAGCTCCTTGAACTTGGCTTCGTCGCCGCCGCGGTCCGGGTGATGCTCCACAGCTGCCCGACGGAAAGCTTTCTTGATTTCGTCAGCGGAAGCACTCTTACCAACGCCCAGCACTTCGTAATAATCACGCTTCGCCATATCTCGACTCCTCCTGGCGAATGATAGCTTCGGCTATGTTAAAAATTCTATCGCTGTGTTCTGGGGACACGCCATACTTCCTGACAACATACCGCTCCAAAGCATCTCTGCAATCCTCTTCCTCTGATGCCCCCTCAGGCCCAAAACATACAAAAAGGCTGACTGCGTCCCTGACGACATCGTCATTTGTCGCTACCTGTAGCATAACGTCCGTTTGGACCGTTGAGTCAACAATAGTCCAAAAAGGGTCGTCTGTCGTATCTTGGCGCCGCTCTCTGTTCATCGTTTTATTCTATCAGTTCTAGGTAACAACTACTCGACTCCCGCCCAGTCGCGAACATTGTCTTCGACCTCCTGACAGGCAATTTCAAACGCTTCCCGGCTCAGGCCATAATCAGTCCGCAGCACGTCTAGCGTCGTATAGACCCCGTCTCTTTCTATGGCATCACGTAGCTTAGGGTCAACGAGCTCCGCGGCCTGTACGAACTTCAAGCAGATGCAAGCCGATAGGCGCTCATCACGTATGACTTGGTCGATCAATGTGGTGCCTGGATGCTCCTGCATGGATAGCCAGGGGAAGTTGTTCTGGTAAGGAGTCTCGGCCTCTCCAACCGTCGCAACCGCTTGGGCATAGTGCTCACCGCTATTTGTAGCCCGGTTACCAATAAATGCCAGCGTGCCCGATCCGACCGCATGAAGGTGTCGCGGCCGTCTTGACCGCGCCTGGCGGCCGGATCTTTCTCGAAACTGGTCTAAATCTACAACTTCATGCATCGAGTGTCTCCCGTAGCCATTGAGCGGCTTCTTTGGATATAGTGTCTACTGGTAGAGATTTTAACACAAATGTGTCATAACTGTGAAGTTTGGCAACTTCCGCTTCCACCTTTTCGAAGTTACGGGCAACGGTTTCCATAATGAGTTTGATCTCTTTGGCTTCCTCAAGTGTGCCCTGCCAGTGATATTTGCTCTTGACCTCTATGAATTCTACGCACGCTACCAAGCGCTTCTCGAGTACAGCGTCAGCAATCCGCTGCGCTTCTTGCCAGCTGCCGCAGGTTAAAACCAGTTCTATAAACTCAGTGTTCATGTCTCTTACCTAGTTTAGGCTAGCTCTTTCTTCATCTTGGGACACAAAATAACAACTTGGCCTATTATACCGACCGCTAGCGAGCCTGTTTCCCGATAGCCAAGATTCTCATAAAACCCCATCGCTTCAGGTTCAGCATGAAGCGTTAAACAAGAAGCACCGGCATCACGAACTAACATTTCCGCGGCATCATGGACTTTTCTGCCCAAGCCTTGCCGCCTACGGTCTCTCGCAGTTACCATCAAATTTACGTAGTGGCCAAAGCTTGGGTGATTTTCTACTCTTAAAGTAGAGACTACTCTGTCGTCCTCTAGACCTGCCATGTGAATTGTGTCTTGTGCCGCATCAACTAACGCATCACTTTCGTAAGGCGTTGTTAGACCAAGCGGCTTGTATAGCTCTTCTAGACGTAGCTCACGTACAGCCAACATTTCGTCTAATGTTGGGGCTCTTACCTCTAGCCTGGGCATATTATTGGTGTTATTTTTCTTTCTTGTCGTCGACGACTTCGCCTTCTATGGGGTCGTCTTTGGAGTCGTCAGCTTTTTTGCCATCTTCGGAGTCGGCATCTTCGGCAGGGGCCTCGGAGGCTTGGGCTTGTTCGTACATTTTGGAGCCAATGGGCATTAGTTTGTCATTGAGTTCTTTGGCAGCATTTTCGAGAGCTTCTTTGTCGGCCTTCTCGTCAGCCACGGCCTTTTTGGCAGTCTCAATGGCTTCATCGAGGGTTTTCATATCATCGCCGGCAATCTTGTCGCCGCTGTCTTTCTTAAGCTTCTCGGCCTGGTAGACGGCGCCATCGAGAATATTGCGGGCTTCAACGAGTTCTTTCTTGGCCTTGTCTTCGTCGGCGTGGGCTTCGGCTTCTTTGGCCATCTTCTCAACCTCGGTTTTGTCGAGGTTGCCGGAACCACTGATAGTGATGCTCTGCTCTTTGCCGCTGCCCTTGTCCTTGGCAGTAACGTTTAAAATGCCGTTAGCGTCGATGTTAAAAGTCACTTCAATTTGCGGAACACCGCGTGGCGCGGGTGGAATACCATCGAGGATGAAGCGGCCGAGGGATTTGTTGCCTTCGATCATGTCACGTTCACCTTGGGCAACGTGAACTTCGACCTGCGGCTGGTTGTCGGCGGCCGTGGAGAAGACTTCGGACTTGGAGGTCGGGATAGTAGTGTTGCGTTCGATGAGCTTGGTCATGACGCCACCCATGGTTTCAATGCCAAGACTCAGCGGTGTTACATCCAGCAGCAGCACGTCCTTGACGTCGCCTTGTAGCACACCGCCCTGAATCGCGGCGCCGATTGCCACGACCTCGTCAGGGTTCACGCCTTTCATGGGCTCCTTACCGAAGATTTGCTTGACTTTTTCTTGGACAGCCGGCATGCGGGTCATGCCACCGACTAATACGACGGCGTCAATGTCAGCGGCTTTGACCTTGGCGTCTTTGAGCGCCTTTTCGCAAGGCGCGGCTGTTTTGTCAATCAGTTCAGCGACCAGACTTTCTAGCTTGGCGCGAGTCAGCTTGTGCTCGAAGTGCTTGGGGCCATCAGCATCCGCGGTTAGGAATGGCAGGTTAATGTCAACTTCTTGGGCGGTAGAGAGCTCAATCTTCGCCTTTTCAGCTTCGTCACGTAGGCGCTGCATGGCAGCCTTGTCGTCGCTGATGTCGATGCCGTGTTCTTTCTTGAATTCGTCAGCAAAGTAGTTGATGATGACGCGGTCAAAGTCAGCTCCACCAAGGTGGGTGTCGCCATTGGTGCTCTTCACTTCAAACACACCATCACCCAGCTCTAAGATGGAGACGTCAAAGGTACCACCACCAAGGTCGTACACGGCGATCTTTTCATCCTTGTTCTCGGCTTTGTCCAAGCCGTAGGCCAATGCAGCAGCAGTTGGTTCATTGATGATACGCTTAACTTCCAAGCCAGCGATCTTGCCAGCGTCTTTGGTAGCTTGGCGCTGCGAATCGTCGAAGTAAGCTGGCACAGTGATGACAGCTTCAGTGACTTTGTCGCCGAGGAAGCTTTCGGCATCAGCCTTAAGCTTACCTAGGATCATGGCGCTGACTTCCTCTGGGCTGTATTCTTTGTCACCCATCTTGACCTTGACGCCATTGCCGCTTTTAATGATTTCGTAGCCCATGAGCTTGATGTCGCGCTGGACTTCTTTGTCGTTGAAGTTGCGGCCGATGAGGCGCTTAACTTCATAGATTGTGTTCTTAGAGTTGGTCACCTGCTGGCGACGAGCGACCTGTCCGACCAGCCGTTCTTTGTTCTTATTAACGGCGACAACGCTCGGTGTGGTCCGATTGCCTTCGCTATTAGCAATAATCTCCGGTTTGCCAGACTGCATAACAGCCATTGCCGAGTTAGTGGTACCTAAGTCGATTCCAATTATTTTACCCATAGCTTTGATCTCCTTTTCTATTCAGATTCTAGGTTTGCTAATTCGATTATGTTGGCAAGTGTTGTTTCCCCTATGTCATGCGCCAATTGGGGCCTGATATTTGACGGACTAATTACTGACTCGGCTGTCGTAGAACTGTCTCTTGAGAAAACGTCCTCTTCTAACTGTGTGCGCATAGTTTCGTCCTTTCTCTAAGCTAGCAGTCGCGTATAACTACTGCTAGCTTAGACAATTAGCACTCTCATGTCAAGAGTGCTAATGTTGTTATTTATGCACTATCTCAGTATACTTAACCGCTCGTCTGGGGATAATATTGATAATAGTAAGTCCTTTATCACGCTTGCTTCTCTCTGTGCACGGCCACTCCAGTTATGCATAGCATCAGGGTCACTCTATGTAATCGCTAGCTCGCTCAATCTAGTTAAGTGACCACGTGGTATTTCCGAAAGTCTTTCAGCCGCTACATGTAGGGCTTGATCGGCTTCGCTACCCTGCAAAACTGCTTGCACGGCATATCGGTCTGCTTCAGGCTGGTGCGTCAAGGTAAAGTCATATACATGCCGCTCTATACCTCTGAAAATATCTTTCGCGAACTCATGGGCTGCCCCGAAAGACATATCAGATGCTGGTGTGTGATTAGCCATGTATCGTCCTTCTATATGGAGCAGTTGTTAAGACCCGGCGGAATTCCACGCCTCGACGAGAGTAGCCCCACCTTGACTCATTATTGCGCTACGGACAGCCTTGTCAACCCAGCCGAGTAAGTAAAGAACTTCACAATACCTAGTTTCTGGGTGTAGCGAAGTCCGCCAGTCACTTCGTATAAGATCGTCAATCTTTGAAAAATCAAAGTCTTGCAATTCTAAGATTACACCGTAACGGCTTGCCGCCTCTTCATCCTCAATAACGCGACAATGAAACTCATCAAAGCTTTCTTGACCGCAAACTTCACCCCTAAGATTAGTATCTGCTTCAAAATGCTCTAAAAGCCGGTCCATTAAATCTCTCCGGATTTAACGCGAACCATAGCGTGGCGGATAACATCGTCGCCGAGACGGTAGCCAGCTTGGAGCTCTTCGCTGACAACCTCCTGAGTACCATCGCCTTCTTCCATACTAACGGCTTCGTGGAGGACCGGGTCGAAGGGCTGGCCAACGGTTTTGATACGCTCGACACCCATGTCGGCCAACGTTTTTTCGAACTGCTTGACGACGCCTTGGACACCCTTGACGTAATCATTCTCAGCGAGGTCCTTTGGCACATGCTTAAGGGCACGCTCGAAGTTATCTATGACTGGCAGCAGTTCAGCTATAACATTAGCTTTGAGCCGGGTGCGCAGACTGGCGATTTCTTCTTCGTGGCGGCGACGTATATTAGTGGCATCAGCCCGCTCGCGCTGCAAAGCATTTGTTAGCTCGGCTAATTTCGCCTGGAGCTGCTCGGTGGGCTCGTTTGTTCCTGGTTTATGATCTTTTTTGGCTTTAGGCATATTATTGTATTCCTCTACATGTACTCCAGTTGCAGTTTCTTTTCATTCAGGATTTGGACGGCATATCTAAGGCCACTATGAATGTCCTGAGAATCGTATCCTTCTTCCGCTAAACGTCGCACGTTTCTTCAATCCTTGCTGCGGGAGTTTGTAAATCCAGGGTACCCGTTGTCAGAGAGAAATGAGGATCCAGTAATTCATAAAACCTGTCCGAGCAGATTTCAATGGCTTCTTCATCACCATGTAGCGTTTCAAAATCAGGCATACAACACCTCCTCAAGTTCTTGGCCAGCGCGAGCCACCAATGTCATCACGTCGCGATAATTCTGGCGGGTCGGGCCAAGCGTGCCAATATAGCTACGATCGCTAAATGGACTCCGGAAACGGCTAATCACTAGGCTGACACCAGCCGTTCGGCCGATAGGGTTCTCGCTGCCAATATAGACACTGAGTGGCTCATTGGGGGCAGCTTCGCGCAACCACGGCTCTAGGTTATCAAGCAATTGGGCGACTTGCTGGACTTGGACACCGCCAATAAACTCCGGCTGTCCAAAGAGATTGCTAAGGCCGCTCATATACAGCTGGTTACCGATTGTAGCCAGGCCAAGATTGTGTGTTAGTTCAACTAGCGTATCGGTGGCATTACGAATCATACGCTCTGGTGCTCCGGCGTGCTGGACACGGGACGCTAATGCCCGCTCGGCGCGGCGCTCAGGGAAGCTGGGGGCACCTGTTTCGGTCAAGCTGTTGACATAGAAGCGATAGCCTTTGTCGGTTGGGATACGGCCAGCGCTGGTATGCGGCTGCATGATATAACCATGTCGTTCTAGTTCAGCCATTTCTGCCCGGATAGTTGCTGAGCTGACACTGAATAGCTTAGCTAGCAGTGTGCTGCCGACCGGGCTGGCTACTTCGGCATGCTGCTCGACAATAGCGCTCAAAATAGCTTGTTGGCGATCTGTCATTGTAGTACTCAAATCTATTACGTCTCTTAGATTATAAAACTTTTAGCACTCAATAGTCAAGAGTGCCAAATTCGGACTTTGGCTACTTAGGCAGGGGTTTCGAGATAGGCGCGGGTAGCGGCCGCAAGTTGACGGGCCAGTTGCCGGGCGGCAGCTTCTTGGGCCGGGTCATGCTGACGGCTAGCGACAATAGCTTGCACCTCCGCCACGCTGCTGTCTAGTGTTTTGTTAATCACTGTGAAATAGTAGTCCGTCGCCAGCAATTGATCAATCTCGTGGAGTGCCGTTTGCATACGGCGACGCAAGTCGGCAGGATCAACTGTCTCGCCATACCGGCCGCGCAGGCGGCTTTGCCAAGTTTCGAAGTCGGGCGGCAGCAGGAAGACAGCTATGATATTCGGGTCAATCGCTTTGTATTCGGCTACCCCCTGCACTTCCAAGTCCATCACGGCAATTTCGCTGCCATCATGCGCCGCCTGAATTTCGGCTACGCTGGTGCCATAAATGTTTCCACTGTATGTTTTGGCTTCCACGAAAGCGTGCTCCTCGACCATGCATTCGGCTGTCCGCACATCAATGAAATGGTATTCTTTGCCCTCTTGTTCGGGAACTCCCTGATTGATACGGGGCGGTCGGCTGGTGTGCGAGATAATCTTGTGGTATCCGCCGCGGGCCAACAACGCCTGCTTGAGAGAATCTTTGCCGCCACCGGTTGGCCCGACCAGCAGCAGGATCGTGGTTTGCTTGATGAGAGCAGCAGTCTGGGGGGTGGGTTTATAATTTTTTAGTGTTTGAACAAGCTTATCCATCATATATGTATAACAGAATGACAGAGGTCAGACAAGTGTATATAGTCTCGCGACTCATCATTCCAATGGCCAGTGACAGTATAAAATTTGCCTTTGCTACAGATAGCTGGCCCGTGAAAAAACTCGTGGGCGGCGTACAGCAAGCCGCAGCAAGATAGCGTGCACATGCATGCTCAGGGCGATCATGACGAAAGAAAGCAGGATATACAGCACAGCACTAAGGCTCAACAAGTTAGCGGCGCTGGCGTGGGCGGCGGTAATACTATATGGAATAATTCGTTTCAAAAAAATGTCGATAAATATAAACCAGACGATTATCGCCAGCAGCCGGAGCGCTAGGTGTTGGACGGCAGTTCGCACGAGTTCATGTGGCCGGGTATTGACGTAATCAAGCTCTTTTTTCAA
>DATHNF010000080.1:0-4450 GCA_035486285.1 Verrucomicrobiia bacterium
TGGATTTCCTCTTCTTCAGACACCGGTTTCGTGAACGGCTACTAGCGAATATAACAATTGTGTTGGTGTTTGCAGTCTTTTATTTAGTATTTCTAAGACGTAAATAAAACATTTGATACTGCATATGCTTGGCTGGGGCGAAGGTTCCTAGCCAAAACTTTTGAAGATGGTTAAGAGTGTGATCCTGGCAAGGTGCGCGAACTAATTCAATAGAGTAAATGCTACAGACATAGAGAATTTTCTTAGCGAATTTCAATAAAAGGTAGTACGTGTTCGATAAAACGCGCAGCCCAAGGTTTCGGTCGTAAAGAACGCTTTAAATTATGAATGGCTGTATAATCTGAGTCGGCAACAACAGTCGGGGAACCATAATCCAAGAATGAGGTGGATGGTCCCCCAATTTCATCGGTGGGGCCGAGGCCGTAACTTTCCATTAGCTCACTGCTGTCTGTGACTTCGCCTGAGCCTACTGTAGCTCTGTCGATACCATCGTCGTATACATGAGCATCGATTATTAACTTTCGCATTAAAACAAATTATAAATCAACGATAGCAATAAACCTAAATCCAACTTTGATACACATAGGCTTGGTTGGCATGAGGGATTCAAACCCTCAATTATTAAGAGTCAGCCATTAAGTTAGATGGGAGTCTTGACAAATATTATAATATGATTATAATGAGAGTATGATTGAAACAACGCAAAAAATTATACAGATTGGTTCTAGCGACGGAGTAACTTTGTCAAAGAAAGACCTCGCAAGACTAGGCGCTAAACGTGGTGACACACTGAAGCTTAAAGTAGAGCTTGCCAATGGACAGGATAAGCACCAGGAATTGTTACGTGAATATGATAAGTTTGTGAGTCACTATGGGCAGACTCTCAAAAACCTTGCCGACAAATGAAAACTAAGTACATGAGCTTGGAGGAGATTTTACGTCTCCATTTCCAGGTGATAGAGGATTTTGGCGGAAGTCATGGCATACGAGACGAGGGGCGACTTAAGTCGGTAGTACAAGCACTCAAGCAGATAGCGTTTGGACAAGAGCAGTATCCTTCTTTGTATGAAAAAGCTGCAGTATATTTGAGAAATATTATTGGAGATCATTCTTTTACTGATGGTAATAAGCGTACCGCCTTAACGGTATGTGGTATTTTTTTGGCTCGCAATAATATTGTTTTGAATGCAGACCTTAAAGACTTAGAGAACTTTACCATTCAAGTTGCAACAGACCATTTGGGAATTGATGAGATTGCTACTTGGCTTAAGGCCCATTCCGATTAGAGTCAAGTGGTATTTAAGTCTGGCTGCTCCTAGTAGACGAGCTTCGCAACTTATCTACTTTATGATTCAGTCCACTCTACTGAAGTTATGCTGCCATTTTCAGCATAACTTATGCGAACATCAGAGATAGAATTATAGGGCCTATTGGCTCTTGCGGCTTGGATTATTTCTAATTCTTTTGGTGTTGGATTGTTGGTGGTTTTGATCATTGATAATGAACCGGAGGGCTTAATGCTACTTATCTCAACAGATACATTGTCTGATACAACAATATTTTCTGCTACATTGATGTTTAGGTCTTTTACGGGGATTGGTTTTGATTTTAGTTGGTCTATAAGTTTATTGATATCAAGAGCAACCTTGACATTAATCTTTACATGGATAAGAGGTATTAGCACAACCATTAGGATAAGTATACTCTTCTCACGCTATTATTGTGCGTTTCATTACGCTTATGCTTGGCTGGGGCGGAGGGATTCGAACCCCCGAATGCCAGTACCAAAAACTGGTGCCTTACCACTTGGCCACGCCCCATTGCTGCTTGCATATTGTACGGTTCGGGCCCTGATTTATCAAATAGCAGCGCTTCAGGGCTCGCCAATATGATTGGACGTTTAGGGGTTTTCCTGCTACAGTAACAGTAATTAGAACGGTAAAACCATGCCTAAGAAACTGCCTAAAACCCCTGCTGACTATATAGCTCCGCTGAATATCAACGGTCTTGAGGGTCGTATGCTGCACGTACCGGGGCCGTCCACCCGCAAACGCGAGATATTGCTCGTCTATGGTCACCACGCTATGCTGGAGCGCTGGTGGGGTTTAGTCGAGAATCTTAATCAATATGGCACAGTGACTATGCCGGATCTGCCGGGATTTGGCGGTATGGACAGTTTCTATACCATAGGCATTCGGCCGACGGTTGACGCCTTCGCGGACTATCTAGCCGCCTTCGTCAAGTTGCGCTATCGGCGGAAGCGAGTGACGATTGTAGCTATTTCATACGGCTTTGTAGTCGTTACCCGCATGTTGCAGCGCTATCCTGAGTTGACGAAGAAAGTTGATCTTTTGGTCAGTCTGGTTGGCTTTATGCACAAAGACGACTTCGTCTACCCGGTGCCCCGCCGCAACTTCTACCAACACGCTACCCGCTTTTTTGCCACCCGTCCGTCCGCTGTGTTTATACGCTATTTCTGCCTTAATAGATTTGTCCTCAAAACACTCTACGCCAAACTGCCAAACTCTAAGCGGCGGATGATAGAAGTCACGCCGCAAGAATTCAACGCGACGATGGATTTCGAAGTCAAAATGTGGCAGGCCAATGACGTTCGCACTCACTGGCTCACGACCAGTCAGTTCTTCACGCTTGATAACTGTACTAAGCAGATTGACTTGCCTGTTATGCATGTCGTGTCAAAGGAAGATCACTATTTCAATAACGAAATCGTCAAGCAACATATGCTGGTAGTTTTCAATGATTACCGCCGGTTCGTTGCCCATAGCGAAGCGCACACGCCAAGCGTCCTGGCGGACAAGAAAGCCATGGGCGTCATGCTGCCGCCCGGCTTGCGCCGCATACTTAGCAAACCGTAAATGATATACTTGGAGCAAGATGAAAATAGGTCTCGTTTGTCCGTACAATATTACTAAGCACGGCGGGGTGCTGGAAGTGGTTCTGGCGCTGGAAGCTGGACTGGAGAAACGGGGACACAGCGTTCGCGTTATAACGCCGCGGCCGCGCGGTATCGAAGCCGACACCATGCCGGACACTATCTTTGTAGGGACCTCCACGGACTTCCGGACGCTGTCATTCTCGGACACCACGTCACAGGTTTCGAGTACGGCCGATAGCGAGAAGATTGACGCCATGCTGGCTGAGGAGAAGTTTGATATTCTGCATTTCCACGAACCGTGGATGCCGCTCTTGAGCCGGCAGCTACTGCAGCGTTCCACCAGTGTGAACATTGGTACTTTCCACGCCAAAGTCTCCGATGCGCTCATGAGCCGGACTATCCTCAAGGTCGTGACACCGTACCTAAAGTCAGTCCAAAAGTATCTTCACGAGCTTACCGCTGTGTCCGATACGGCTGCCGAATATGTGACCGGGCTGACCGACCAGCCAATAACCATCATCCCTAACGGCATTGACCTTGATAAATATCAGCATGCCCAAGCGCCCAAGCGCTCGGCTAACAGCCCCAAAACCATTCTCTATGTCGGGCGGTTAGAGCGGCGCAAAGGCGTGCAGTATCTCCTGAGAGCTTACGGCGCTTTGACGCAGAATAACACCGACGTCCAACTTATTATTGCTGGCGACGGGCCAGAGCGCGAGCGGCTGGAGCTGCTGGCCGAAGATATGCACTTGCCAAACACCAAGTTTCTGGGCTATGTCAGCGAAGACTTGAAGCTGGAGCTGCTGGCCGAAGCCGACTTATTTTGCTCGCCGGCCGTGTTTGGCGAGAGTTTTGGCATCGTACTGCTGGAGGCTATGGCGACCGGTACCGTTTGTGTCGCCGGCAACAATCCTGGGTATACGGGAGTGATGCGCGAGCTCGGTGCTGTTTCGGTGGTTAACCCGCATGACGCTGACGAGTTCGGACGCCGACTGGAACTATTGCTCCAAGAAGCCGACCTTCGCGCGCTCTGGCAAACATGGGCCAAAGAGTACATCAAGCAGTTTAACTACCCTGGTATTGTCAAGCGTTACGAAGAGTTTTATCAGGAAGCGCTCGAACAACATGGCCACCGCCGCTAAGACCAAGCCGCTCAAGATTGGCTTGGTTCTCGATAGCGGTCTCGATAAACCCGATGGAGTCCAGCAATACGTGCTGGCTATTGGCGAATGGCTGCGCGGCCAGGGCCATGATGTGCACTACTTGGTCGGTCAGACCAAACGCCAAGATATTATCGGCCTGCACAGTCTCAGCCGCAGTATCAAAGTCCGCTTCAACGGTAACAACGGATCGATTCCCTTAATTGCCCAGCGGCGCAAGCTCCGAAAGTTCTTGTCAGCCGAACACTTCGATGTGCTGCATATCCAAGTGCCCCATCACCCGTTGCTGGCCCAGCGCATTATCCTAGAAGCCAGCCCGCGCACGGCTATCATCGGCACCTTCCACATCGCGCCGTATAACAAATTAGTGACGGTCGGCAATTACGCGTTGGGC
>DATHNF010000081.1:0-14742 GCA_035486285.1 Verrucomicrobiia bacterium
AACGAATCCTGCTGCTCCTGAGTCATCTCCGATAAAGCAACATCAACAGCGTTCACATAGCATTCACACCCGTCATGTGCAGGATCGTGCAGATGCCCGGATATAAAATTATCACTCGAGTTTATTGGCCCCTGGGCGGCATTGGCCCGGCATATATCGCAAGGATTATTACCGGCGGTTATCCACTGCTTTTTCGGGACGTTGTTCTTGATAAAAGACACTTGGTTTTCGGCACTATAGTCTCGAGGCTTCATGATTACGCTCCTGTGGTTTTTAGGCCTGGAGCGAGATAACATAAAGCCCGCCGCCAGGCGATGCCCTTTCGGACACCTACGCACCTTTCGATGCGCAACCGGTAAAGATACCTGAACGACGAGCTCAGTATTCTTTACCGGATTTGCGACCATGCCTTTCGCTATAAGCTACTCGGTTTAGGTCTTGCCAAATTGTAGTAACGCTATGTGGCGTTGTGCTGATTATAGCAAAATCAGGGTCTATCTGTTAGAGGGGCAACGGAAGAGCAACTATAGGGCAACGCTCAGAGCTATTTTTCACAACAGCACAAGAGCACGGATAGGGCGCGGATGCAGCAATGATTGGGGCTCATTTAGGGCTCATATACAGCTCACTTTAGCTATTATCTAAAGGTGTGGAAGAGCTGCAATAGAGGTGTTGTTGAGATACGATAGAAAATGGCCCTGTATGCCCAAATTTAGGGCTTCACGCGGCTTTCGGTAGTAAGATAGAGTAATATGCCTTCCAGCAAAGATAGTTTTGTTTCAGCCCAAGAAATTGACTCAGATCAACCAGATATTCTAATTACGCCCAACATGGCAGCTACGCTTAGAAGAGAGCTGGCTCAAAAATCTACAAGACTAACCTACCTCAAGCATGGCACAAGAAGGCCGATCCTAACTATAGACGGCGAAGCTGTTGAAATCCCGGCCGAGGGTTATGAATCTCGGCTCTGCGAGGTCCTTTTTCGCAACGGCAAGCCAGTCAGCAAAGTTTTTAGCAGAAAGCAGATCCGTACTCGTTGGGATTCTATTAATCCAGAATTTTACGAACTACGCTCCGTCTCTGATGCAGCACGTAGATTGAATGATAGAGTTAAACGAGATACGACATGTAGGGAACCTTTAGTCAGCCCAGCCGGTAAGTCAATCGGGCTCAATCGTTTTTACCTCGGTTAAACTTCGCGCGAAAGTAAGTAATAGCCAATTGGTTACTATAGCCCCGCTATGCATGGAGTCTATGGTCGATTTAACCGCTATGAAACACGGCTCAAAAAGGCAAAGTCTTTACAGGACTTGCCTGAGCCCATTCTGAATCTTTTTAATTTGGCTGTTCTCTTAATAGATATAGAGTTCAGGCACGAGCGTGAAAAGACACTTGATCTGTCGCAGGGTCAAGGCTATGGTGTGCATGCTATGAAAAAAGACCTTCCAGATCAGATAATCCTCGCTGATGATACCCTGGAAGGCAGTCATCGGCGAGGGCTACCTGTATGAACACTCCTAAATCCAAGGTATTTGTCTATCTGCGTCGGGCGCAAGATAGGGAGGATCGTCAGCAGCTCTCGATCGAGAAGCAGGACACGCAAGTTAAACAGATCATTGATAACAATGAGTTAGCACCTATATATCTCCCGCCGGAAGAACGTTCTGCTAAACACCCCGGCCGCCCAGTCTTTAACGACATGATGGACCGCGTTGATAAGGGAGAATGTCGTTACATTGCTGTGTGGATGATAAGCAGACTTTCGAGAAACCCAATTGACGGAGGGCGTGTTATATACGCTTTAGATACCGGCAAACTGCTCGCCATTTACACACCAAATCGGGTTTATCGTAATACTCCAGATGACAAAGCGTTTCTAGCTATAGAACTAGCCTTCGCCAAGAAGAATAATGACGATCTAGGCGTACAGGTAAAAGAAGGCTTTCAAGCAAAGCGAGCACACGGTCAGTATCCCGGACCAGGGCCAACCGGATACATAAACGCCATTATTAGACCTGGTGAACGCAATATTGTTCCTGACCCAGCTAGGGCTGAGCTAGTAATCAAAGTATTCCAGTACGCCGCAACCGGAAAATACGCTCTGAAGGAAGTATTAAACTTTGCAAAGGATGTAGGCCTTCGATCCAAGAACGATTGTATCTTGGGTAAGCAAACACTAGTCGATATGCTCAAACGTAGAATGTACACAGGGGTATTTAAATATGGTGGTGACGAGTGGCATAAGGGTACGTATGAACCTCTAATCTCAACTGAGCTCTATGATCAAGTTCAGGTTAGAATGGGCTGGGCTAGACGACACAGTTCTCAACCAGCAACGACAAGCGGCCGCTTTTATCCCTACAAAGGGCTGTTCCTCTGCGGAACATGCAAGTTCAACATTACTGCCTACACCAAACCTAAGAAGCTAGCACGAGGCGGCTCAGCTGAATACGTTTTCTATACATGCACAAAGAAGAGTCGTTCTATAGAGTGTAAAGAACCACAAATTAGCTCAAAAGATATTGAAATAGAGATCAGGGATATTATTGCGAATATTAAAATCTCTCGAGAGGAAGCAGATTATTGTCTTAAACTGCTCAGTAAATTCCACCTAGAACAGCTTAAGAATCGCAACACCAAGATAGAGGTCTGGGAAAAAGACAAAGCCGATGCGAAGAAGAAGTTGAACAGACTGCTAGGCATGCGGCTCGAGAATGAAATCACGCCCAAAGAGTTTCAGGACTATCGAGCAGAATACCAATCCACCCTAGATAGAACCACCCAACAGCTTAGCAATACAGCATACGATGCCAAAACATGGTTAGAACTAGCAGAAAATTTCTTTTTGAGATTACCGTCCCTAGTAGATAGTTTCGATAAAGCGTCGGAGCAGGATAAGAGCAAGATGTTGCTAGAGCTAGGTTCGAACTGGCAACTGAGTAACAGAAAGGTCCTATTTACCCCTAGAAAGCCATACGACTTGTTGATAAACAGGACCTCAAATCCGAATTGGCGGGCCCGACCGGATTCGAACCGGCGATCTCCTCCGTGACAGGGAGGCGTGATAGGCCTCTTCACTACGAGCCCTCGTCTCTCAAAATTGCAAAAAGCGCTGCTTTTCACAATTTTGGTTTTCGCGGCCTTAATTGCGAAAGACAGGGGTAATCATAGCAATTCAATAGAGAAAAAGCAAACAGCCAGGTTAGACTTTAATATAGTCGTGTGGCGGATGTTTAGCTTGGAGTGGCTGAGTGTAGACGGTGATAGGCTGGAACGTGAACTGAATGTGCCCCGCGTGAATGGTGCCGCCACTGGCGTCAATCACCTTGAGAATATCCAACGTATAACCACTGTTAACGATGCCAGAAATCTGGCCGGGTTGCAGCTGGAAGAGCGCTTGGGTAATCGCCGGTGCCAGGTTGGGGTCGTTAGCAGTAATCGTCGTTGGGTACTCACCCCCGTTGGCTTTGGTGGTGAGGTCGTCAGAAGCCTGAGTCGCCACGGTAGCGAACTGTGCCCCACCCATTAGCTGCTGCAGTGCGGCTTGGGCTCGAGCAGTGGTCGCCGTATCGAGTTTGGCTACAACGGCTTGTTGGAGCAACTGCTGCTTCAGCTCACGCTTGAAGTCAGCTTCGTCCCATCCCCAGAAATCACTGAGTACTGTCTGGAATTCTCGGTCGCTACTGCCCAGCCGGTTCTGGCTGCGCACTAGCGCTAGCTCATTGTTGACGGTCTGATCGCTAACCTTCACACCATATTGGGACGCCAACTGCTTGACGTAGGCATCCTGGATAACCTGGGCTAGAGCTTGTTGCTTGAGACGGGTCAACTGGGCTTGGCCATCTTTGGTCGAGAAGTCAGCCTGTTGCTGCGTTTGATAATAATGCATGTTGCGGCGCAATTCGAACAGGTACGATTCGTAGCCGACCCATGTCTTGCCTGTTTTGGCGACCGGAAACGGCAGTACCCGCGTCACATCATAGACGAAGCCGGATGTTGTCTGGAATTTGTACAACGCTAAGCTACAAACACCCAGGAAGCCGACGACGACCAAGACAAGGAGGATAATAGACGTCCGCACTACGTGGTGCTTGGAGTGTTGCAGGGGGTAAATATACTTGCGGGCGCTAGATAGTACTTCTTCGCGGTGCTCGCCAACCGTTTCGTTGGTAATGCGCGGTACAGTGCTCAAAGCCTCGCTAACCCGCTCTTCGGGCGCTTTGGCACGCTTAAACGGCCGGGGGATGACCTTCGGCAGCCGCTTAGGCTTCTTCAAGCGCTTCGATATCTTCGGTTTCTTCATCTATATGATTTGATTTCTGGGATGTAGGAGCTGGATAGGCGTTGGCGTTAACGCCTTCGTCGCGCAGGATACTGAGGAGCTTCTTCTGAATCCGGGCCGGATGATGCACATCGTGAATCACGAGGTCTCCCACGTATGTCTGCATCTTTATTGTACCAAATCCAAGCAGCGTTTCCTGTAATCCCGAGACCTCATAGTTAACTGACTGGATCTGACTAAGGCCTAAATCAGCCACTGCTCGGTGGAACAAACCCTTCTGCGTAATCTGGATAAACCGTTGATCGGTAACAATGAAGACGCTAAAATGCCAGCTGATCCAGCTCGGAGCGAAAATAATCAGCCCTAGCAAACAGCCAGCCAGTAAGCCACCGAAGAAAACGCCGAAACCCAAATCTGGTTTGACGGCTGCTGGCACAATTCCCAGCACTGGGCCAAATAGCCCAAACACCAAGCCTTTACGCATCACTATTGGGTGTTTACGGAAGACATACAGCACCTCTTCGTCGTCGAACTGGTCTTCGAAATATTTCTCAGTTGTTTGTTTGGCTTGTGCTTCCGCCATACGGATATTGTAACACTTTAGCACTAGCTTAAACCGGCTCAAACCGTTACTTGGTGGCAATAATGAGTAGCCGGTGTTGGGTCGTTAGAATCCGGCCATCTGTCCGTGCGCTACGCTCTTTTACCCGTTGTACGCTGGCTTGATCTTTTATAGGGTCAAAGTCACGGATAGTTGGGGTTTGAGCCAATAGTAGGTCAAGCCCGGCGGCTGTTAATAAGGTACTCCAGAAGCCAGAACGGATAGTAACCTCTGAGAATAAGGCTTCAAATTCATCACGGTATATGTCTCTGCGTTCGTTGGGTCGTAGGTCTTCTAGTTGGCCTCGTTTGCCAGTGTCGTCTGGTGGGAAGCAGGCCTTCATGACAGTTTTATCCTGCTCGCCTAATTTCTCCATGATAGCTACCCCGCCAGGCTTTAAGACTCGGTGGACTTCGCTGGTCACGTGGGGAGCCAACATACACGTCACTACATCAAATGAGCTGTCGCTATACGGAATATCATCACAATTGCCCTCGACAATAGTAACGTTTGTCAGGGCCGCTTGAGCAATATGATCTTCCGCCCGGTGGCGCATATCAGCACTTGGCTCCACGCCGACAACACTGCGAACTGCCGGCGCGATCTCAAGCAGTTTATGGGCAGTGCCGCAACCAATATCCAGCAAGTTATCACCAGAATGGACAACAGAACGTATTTCGGCCTGCAAATCCCAAGGCCAGACATCAATGTCTTCCCCCCTTATAAGGTCTAGTTCAAAATCTGGGCTATATGGCATCGCAACCAGTAAATTACTTCTGCGTAATTTAAGCAAGCATGAGCACGTTTGTGACCACCGAAGTGTCGCTCTTAAAACTTTTGTAGGCGCGATCGAAGTGTCTTTCAATAAAGTTTGGTATCCCCGGGAGGATTCGAACCACCATCTGCTCCTTAGGACGGAGTTATTCTATCCATTGAACTACAGGGACATGGCCTAGATTGTATACGGATTTATCCGTCCCGTCATGTTGTATTTAGTATTTATTGGCGTTCGTGGGGCTCGTAGATATGAGTGTACTCGGATTTGTCGTATTCGAATAACTCTTTGGGGCTGAAGAAATGGCCAACTTCGGTCTGGCCGCTGGCCTTGGAATCAGAAGCATGAATCAGGTTGCGGCCGGTGCCGATGGCCAAGTCACCCCTGATGGATCCTGGAGCGGCCTGACGGGGGTTGGTAGCACCGACTAGATTGCGGACCGAATCAATACACTCGTAACCTTCCCAGGCCATCAGGACAACTGGAGAACTCTTCATAAACTTTTCGAGGCCGGCGTAGAATGGCTTGTCTACGTGTTCTGCGTAGTGTACGCGCAGGATGGCTTCGTCGAGGCCAGCCATCTTGAGGCCGATGAGTTTGAGGCCTTTGCGCTCCAGACGGGTAATTATCTCGCCGATGAGACCGCGTTGCAAGGCGTCAGGCTTCAGGATTATGAGGGTTCGTTCCATGGTTTTCCTTGTTTAATTACTCTTATTCTAACAGAGATGGGGCAGTCTTGTCATGTCAATCAAAGCAAATAAAGCCTTGAATCTTGTCATCCTGAACTAGTTTCAGACATCACACGAACAACCACTGCCCAAGAGACATCACCTACTACTATAGTCTCAATCAACTGTCTTCTCTATTAATCCCACTTTTGATGGCAAAAGTGGGGCAAAAGCCACCGCATGGGCGACAAACGTTACTAACATATCCCTCGTTACTATTCCGGTTCCTGCGGGACTCGCCCTAAAAGGACTCAGACAGTCCTCGTCACGCGGTATAGCACCAAGGGATATGTTAATCAGTTTGTCTTGAATGCGGGGACAAGGAATGCCCCTGAGGAGGCATGGTTTATTGATGGGATGTCGTACAATGTGGTTATGGTATTTGCTAAGGCTAAGACAGATTTTTTGGAATATTTGGAAATTGAGCAAAACCGGTCGCAGAAGACCATCCAGAATTATGACCACTATTTGACTCGGCTGATTGATTTCGCCGGTGATATTCAGGTCGGCGATATTGACGCGGAGCTAATTCGTAAATGGCGGCTGTGGCTCAACCGCCTTGGCACTAACACCTCTGACGAACTGGGCAAAACCACTCAGAATTATCATTTGATTGCCCTGCGCAGTTTTCTCAAATATTGCGCCAAACGTAACATACCTGCCCTGCCGGCTGACAAAATCGAGCTGGCCCGGACCCGTCGCAAGCAGGTTACTTTTCTAAACGAAGACGAGCTGGCCCGCCTGTTCGCGCAGCCGGATCTGGCGACACTCAGCGGCATACGCGACCGGGCGATACTGGAGTTACTCTTCAGTTCGGGGCTACGAGTGAGCGAGCTGGTCGGGCTGGACCGAGACCATATTAATCTCAAGCGCCGGGAGTTCATGGTGCGCGGTAAGGGTGAGAAAGACCGGCCCATATTCATCAGCCCGGAGGCCGCCAAGTGGGTCGAACACTATCTTCGCAAGCGCGAAGACACTACCAAGCCGCTGTTTGTGCGTTACAGCGGCAGTAAACAGGTTGATCTATCGGGGAACTTTCACCGTTTGACGGCCCGCAGCGTGCAGCGAATCGTAGCCCGGGCCGCCCTGTTAGCTGGTATCACGAAGCATGTTAGCCCGCATACGCTGCGACACTCGTTCGCCACTGACCTACTGATGAATGGCGCCGACCTGCGCTCCGTACAAGCCATGTTGGGCCATAGCAATATCGCGACAACACAGATTTATACGCATGTAACCGATCCGCACTTGCGGGCAGTGCATGAGAAGTTTCACCGGCATACAGAGTAGCTATAGCTAGCAGATAAGGCCCATGACCAAAGCCTAAGACACTGTTTCAGAATGTTTAGTCCGGGTTAGTTGAGTGAGCAGCCCGGCAATGTGTCAGCAGTGGTGCTGCCAGGATAGGTATCGAAGCGTTTGCAGATGCTCTGGCCCTCGATGACGAAATTCGGCAGCGTAGCGGCGGCTTTGATCGGTATACGTACTTGTAGGCGCTTAGAAACGTTCTTGGCTCTGCCGGTAGCATCAATCTGTGCTTGGCCGTCCTTAAACACGAGAGCTGCCCCAGTGGTGTCTATACCGTTAATGTTGACGTTTGAACTGTCATAATAATCAACCAGATGAACCAGGTAAGGACCCGTTCCGCCACTCATGCCAGAAATCGTAGCCTGACAGGGGTATTCAGTACTAACCGACAAGTTACAGTCGCCAGAGACAATTGCTCCTTCGGTAGTCGGTGAGGTGCTGTAAGTGCTGTACGCAACGCTGCCGCTGCCGCTGGAAGCTGGGTAGAGGTAGGCGGTGTAGGTATTGTTTGTCAATGAAGTGCGGTCCAAGGCGTTGAGCGGCGTAATGCTAACCTGTAATACAGCGGGGTATTTACCGCTATTCCAAGTGGTAAGTGGAGTGAATTTAGTCCCGGTGGTAGCAGGAAAAGAGTCGTTATTATCCGCGCTGCCCCACTGTACCGTGAAGCTGCCGACAGCGTTAGTCGTCGAAAAGGTAATATAGCGCCCGGAACCAGCGCCTACATTGTCATATTGGATACTGGGTAGGTCCAGGCTAACCAAGACGCAGCTATACGTTACGCCATAGGTGCCGCTAATCGTACTGCTACTACTAGTAATCAGCGGTGAGTTGAGGCAGTTATCGGTATTAACGTTGGTGGTACTGTCCGTGATTGTCGGTGCTATCGGTGGGCTGGCCTTGGGGTTGCCCTGGATACCCAGTACAGCATCGTTAATACCGCTCTCGGCAGCGTATTGGGCCTGGTCGGCTAGCTGCTTGTCGAGAGCGCTTTGTTGCTCGCGGCGAGCTAATTGCGCGAAGCCGACTGTCAACAGCGACAGCACGATAATGAGTATCAAAGCGATGACTATCGAGGCGAACCCCTGTTGGTTATTGCGTAGTGTATTCGTTTTAGACATAACCATCCTTATTCTACTACGAACCGCTAATGCGTTGCACGACTGTAGTGTTTAAACTGGCTGTGGCACAGAATTGGTCGCCAATATTCCCCTTGCAGAGCAAATCACCATTCTGAAAGTAAGCCGCGCTCATGGTAGCCGGGGTATTACAGGTACTGCCCGGAGCCGAAGGACTACACAGCAAGTCGTCACCCCCATACGCTACGCCGACCGCGATGACATATGGATCGGTTGCCGCGGCCCGGGTTATAGAGAAACTAATCAAACGAGAGTCAGGCGAGATTAACTCGGTGCCGGTGTCAGGAGAAGAGGTGGGCGTAGCTAGCGTCAGGTTTTGCGGCAAACAGTCACCAGTACTATCCGTATCGCGCCACAGGACGTGTGCTATCTGGCCGGCTGAAGTACCAAGCTGGGTGCCAATCACGTAAGAATAACGCACGTTACCGATACAGTAAGCCTGCACAGTAAAGCCGCCGTACGATTGCGATGTAGGCCCTTGGAATTGGTCATTAAGTTCCAGGTGTTGTGACAGTTCATCAGAGATACTTCGGGCATCGTCTTGAACACGTGACTGATTGATGCCTTTGTAGTAGAGATTGCCAATACTAATCATCATGATGGTGACCAATACCAGGATGGTGGACAATATGGCCGTAGCAATCATCAGTTCGACGATGGTAAAACCGGCCTGTTTTTGGCTATCTGGCCGGCGAGCTGGCATCCGCAGTGCTGTTAGCGTCATCATTGCGGGTGTACCCTGTAGGCCATTGTTACCGTATCAGTTCCCTGGCCAAGCACGTCAGGCCATGTAGCCTGCACGACGAAGGTGTCACTGCCGCTCGTTATGTTAGGCGAATCGCAGGGAGCGGTCGTTATGTCGTCGCAGCTATAGATCACGACTGTGTATGGCAACGAGCCGAATGAGCAGCCGGTCGGACTAGCAGCCAGCGTAATCGGCGTCGCGCTCGTTGGATCGTGGATACAGTAAGCGCTCAGCTGGCGCACATTGTCGCTCGGGTTCGTGCTGCTGCTAGGGGCTAAGTAACGTAACGCTTCGACTTGGGACTGAACATACTCGGTAGCCTGAGAGTTTTCCTGGGCTTGGCGGGTATTGTCCAAGCTGCGGTTAGCGGTAGCGTACGATACGCCGATTGCCATGCCAAGTACCGCCAGCACTACCATGACTTCAACAATAGTATCGCCGCGACTAGTAAGCTTATGGCGCCTAGCTAACATGTGGTCTCCACCTGGACTGAAGCGGATAAGGGATTGCCGTTGGTGGTACCGAGGACAATCTGGGCGTAGCGTTGACCATCAGTCAGGCAGATAGCGGCCGTGCTAGCAGGTTGCAGGTTACTAAGCTGCGCGGCAGCTTGCGCCTCGGTGGTATCGCCAACAGCAAGGTTAGGAGCGTACACTAGCTCTACGGTCTGAGCCCCCGATATATAACTGCCACCATCCGTTGAACCGAGGCTCTGGACGAAACCGATACCGTATACGGTGCCCGAGAAACCAGGACTTGTAACCTGTATATCCTTGACTGTTAGGTTTTGAGAAGTCGTTTCTTGCGTGGTCAAATCAGGCGAAATTATAGCCGTCACCAAGTCGCTGTCCAGCGAAGTAGGCGGATTCCCGTTAATCTCCCTGGCACCAGCTAAGGAGAAGGTCTCATACTGTGTCGCCAAGCTGGGATAAGGGAAATGAAGAAATTTACCCAAAAAAGTACAGTCCGGCGAGCCCGGCCCAACCGCACTAATATTCAACGAGGTACTGGAAGCATTACAATACAGCGGTATATCACTAAATTTGCCGTCGTTTACTTGCTCGATAACATCTTGAATATCAGAGGCTGTTTGGTTTGTTCCCGCGGTAAAAGACGTGCGGGCCTGTTTGCCGCTAATGAAGTCAGCTGCTATCAAGAACATCAAGCCAGAAACAGCCAATACGATCATGACTTCGATGATGGTATACCCGAGCGGCTGTCTGTTTTTGCCACCTTTCATATCACTTCCAAGTATAGCATAAGCGCCATCTATGAACAGGTTACATTAACTAAGGTTGAGGAGCGTATGTTGGTACCAGTTTAGAATGTGGGCACCAAACAGCACCACGATGATGGCGGCACCTATCAAGAACGGGCCAAACGGAATGGTGCTGGTACGTTTCATCCGCTTAGTAGCTAGCAATGGTATGCTGACCAAGCTGCCTAGCACAGCGGCAAGAAAAATGAATAGCAGGCTGCGCGCTGGCGTAGCAACCACTAGACCAAGCAGCCAGCCGAGCTTGACGTCGCCGCCGCCGATCCATTTGCCATCAGAGACTTGGAACAAGATATAGAACATACCGCCGCCAATAGCGACAGCCAACACGGTGTTCAGTAAAGCTATCGCCGGCCTACTGGCCGCGGTGATGGCAATAACCGCCTGTATGGTAGCTAGCAGGCCCAGCGGGTACATAATTCGGTCCGGTAGCAGGAGCCAGCGCAGATCATACACTGTTAACGCTATAAGACCCACCAGCAACACTAGCCATAGGACAAAAATTGCTACCTGGGAACCGGTAAGGGCCGTAGGCCACCATATATAGGAAGCCAGGAAGAGCAGCGCCGTTATTAGCTCTACAAGCGGATACTGGACCGCTATGGGCTTGGCGCAGTAACGGCACTTCCCTTTTAGGCTGAGCCAGCTGAACAGTGGCACCAAATCTTTGGCGGCTAGTTCGTGCTCGCAATGAGGACACATACTGCGGCCGCGCAAGATCGAATAGCGATCTTGCGTTGAGCGTTGAGCGTTGAGCGTTGAGCGTGATTTGGCTTCCGACTTTTCAACTTTATGAACTTCTAACTGGTACTCCTGCTGGCGCAGGCGCCAAACCAGCGCGTTAACGAAACTTCCCAAACAGAGCCCAAACACCAGTAGGACAGCAATAATCATTAGCATAATAGTAGCATAAAAAGAGAACAGGCCCGTGAAGAGGGCCTGTTCAGATCAAGCGCCGAGAACTAGACTAGCTATCGAGGCAAGTCAGCGTGTTACCACCCGATGTTTCTACGGAGTAGAAGATCGAGAAGGCGCGGGTTGAGGTAGTACCGGTACCGCCTAAGGCTGTTGGGCAGGTTGCCCCAATTACCACCTGGATAGTACCTGTCGGAACCGTGGCTGGAGCTTTGGGAACAGTTGTGACTGCCGTGCTGCCTTGCACCTTAGAAGTCTCGCTATTACCACTCTTGGAAGTAATGACTACGCTACCGGTACCAAGTACACTTGTCGGTATAGTACCGTTGTTGTCAGACTGGTAGGTCGTAATACCGCCAGCTAGCGTACTAGCGTCGTTCTTAATAGCCGTGTTGCGGGCGTTACGCTGCAAGGCTGGAACAGCCAAGAAGACAATCAACAGAATCAAACCGGCGATAGCCAGCACGATCATGATTTCGATGATAGTGAAGCCTTCACTATTAGGTTTTTTTAATTTCTTAAGCATTGCAAGTGCCCCTTTGCGAATTTATTATTTAGTGCTTATGGTTTGATAATAGGGGCTTGCGCCGCAAAAAGCAAGTGGTTTTGGCCACTTATCCACACCTCTTACATTGGTAGTCGTCGGCCCGAAGCTTGCTGCTGCCTAGAGTTGCTGGCACTGGGCCGACGCTGAGCTGTTACCTGACTCCAAGCCATACAAGGCTACTATGTCACTATAGCCGGCACCGGTAGACGTTGAGCCGCCGGCGGTAGTAGTGCTACATCTCTGATAGTTATAGATGTCAACCGTATCGACGCTGCTGACCGGGTTGACCGAAGTCGGGCTACCTGAAGCATCCGCGTGAATGGTAACGCCAGTAGTGGGGTCATAATACGAAAGTTTGTAATATTGTAAGAAGTTATCGGCAGCGGTCGGAATATTGCCGGAGTTATTGAGTTCCCAGTGTGATACGGCCTCCAAGATAGTCGAGACATCTTGTCTGCGCTGATTATTACGGGAGCTGCGCTCCAAGGCCGGAAGGGCCAAGAAGACAATCAGCAGGATCAGCCCGGCAATAGCCAGGACGAAGAGCGTTTCGACAATCGTGAAGCCAGCGTTTGTTATGCGTCTGTTATGCGTTGAAGACCGGGAACCGAAGATTGCAGGCGATTGCCATTTGCTCTTGGCTTGCTGAGTTTCTAGCTTTTTGCTCGCCATACTATGGCCTAGATATTACTAGTGAAGCCCGATTGGTTCACCAGGCCGTAAATCGGCAGCAAAATAGCAGCGACAATAGTAATCGCGATTAAGCCCATGATAACCATCATTACCGGCTCGATAATGGTGCTGATACTCTTGATCTCGTTATCGACTTCTTTTTCGTAATAGTCAGCGACCTTGGCCATCATGGTCTCCATGGCACCAGACTGCTCGCCAATCCGCAGCATGTTTGGTACCAGTGGTAAGAAATTAGGATCCTTGCTGATTGCCTCGGAGAGCGCTTTACCACCTTTAACCTTCTCGATTGCCCGGGCCAGAGACTTAGAGATATGCACATTGTCGACCGCTTCGGAGGTGATTTCCAATACTTGGATGAGCGGCACACCGCTGGCAACCAAAGTCGTGCCGGTACGGGCGAAGCGGGCCATGTACATTTTCATGAATAAAGGACCGATTGGCCAAGCCTTCATCTTAATCTTATCGATAACGCTGCGGCCACCAAGTGTCCGCGCCCAACGAGAGCCAAAAAACGTCATCAAGACAAGCGCAATTATCACCACCCACCAGAAGTGCGTCACGAAATGCGAAACAGCCAACAGCGCTTTGGTTATAAAAGGCAGCGACGCGCCAGGCAGGCTGGCATAGATACTTTGGACCTGTGGCAAGACCTTGACCACCATGAAGGTCACCACGGCCAGCATGACCAGCAGTACGATAGCTGGATAAATCATAGCGCCGCGGACCTTACTGACAATGTCAGCATCCTTTTCTTGCTGATCAGCTAAACGCTCCAGCCCCTTATCCAATGTACCGGAAGCTTCCCCGGCGGCTACCAGGCTTACGTAGACACGGTTAAAAACTAAGGGGTGTTTCTCAAGTGCGGCGCTGAAGGATGTACCGGCTTCGACATCGCTAATGACTTGGTTGATAACTATCTTGAGCGGCTTGTTGGTGGTTTGCTCAGCCACGCTACGCAAACTTTGGACCAAGGGCAAGCCGGCATTAATAAGTGTTGATAGTTGGCGGCTGAAGAGGACTTTGTCCTTGGTCTTGATGCGCCGGAATCGCCGGGCTCCACCTACCCGCTCCGGCTTAACGCTCAGTGGTGTCAAGCCTTGCTCGCGTATCACCTTGGCGGCAGCTTGCTCGTTATCGGCTTGGACTTGGGCCTTGATCTTCTGGCCAGTCTTGGCGTTGCGGGCTTCGTAATTAAATGTCAGCATGAGAGCCTCGCTTCGCTCCGGGTAGTCAGCAGTCCGTAGTCAGTATTCTGTTGGCCAACTACATACTGATAACTGATAACTGATAACTGAATACGCATATTAGCTCCTCATCAACCTGTCTAGCTCGTCAATGTCGACGGCGAAATTGCGGGCTTCGTCGTAGGTGATATTGCCGTTGTGTATGAGCCCAACCAGTGTTTTGTCCATAGACTGCATGCCAAATTCGGCGCCAGTTTGGATAACAGCCTCCAGCTGGTGGCTCTTGCCTTCACGGATAATATTACGCACTGCCGGCGTGGCGATGAGGATTTCGGCCGCCGCAATTCGGCCGCCGCCAATCGCTGGAATCAGGCGCTGCGAAGTAATTGACATTAGAATATTGGACAGCTGGGCGCGGATTTGCGGCTGCTGGTGTGGCGGGAAAACGTCAATTATGCGGTCAATCGACTGGGCGGCGCTGTTGGTGTGCAGCGTCGCGAAAACCAGGTGACCGGTTTCGGCGATGGTTATGGCGCTGGCGATGGTTTC
>DATHNF010000082.1:0-10656 GCA_035486285.1 Verrucomicrobiia bacterium
CTGAAACGATCAGTCGCGGCCACGATACCGGTCAGCAGAGCCGTGGCAATCTGGGTATCCAATAAGTTATCACCCATTAGCTGTGCCAGTTCAGTTACTAGTTCGCTCAGGCTACTGGCTTGCGGATCCTGCCAATTGATACTCCCCAGCCCACCATCCGCCGTAGTGTTAATGCTGGCTACGGTAGCATCGTGTAAGATTCGGCCGTGGGCGGTAATGGCATCATCCAGTTCTTCTTGCTGGCGTACGCCAAGCGCCACCACGACATCGACATTGAAATCTCCCTGGCTAAACTCCAAGTCCTCCTGGCTAATAGAAGTCTTGTACGGCGTGATGAAGATCCGCACTACATTATCTTCGACTTTGTAACGCAGCTTGTCGGCTTTGCTCTTGTCGAGCGCGATAATGAAGTCCCGCAAGGAGTCAGTATTCTTCTCCAGCGTCTCTTCGGGCTGCAAGAACTCAATTGTCGACGGCACCTGCCCACTGAACACGGCGGCTGTATGCTTATTGAGCTTATTGAGCAATAGCGTTAGGCCGAGACAAGCCGCCAGCTGGTCGACCGATGGGTTGCGACTAACTGTTACCAACACATTATTGGCGCTTTTGAGCTTGTCGGCGAGCTGGGTTTTCGCGCTATCCATATCTGTTATATTTCAGTTTTTATGTTTTGCTGATTTCACTGTTGAGCTTATCATAAAAGCTTGTGGTTGTCCAACAAGAAGTTTGTCGTTTATCGTACATAGTTTATGGGGACACGCAGCAAATTCGACCAGCGACAAACTACAAACGATAAACTCCCCTTCTTTACAAGCCAAGCCGCTATCTGGTATAGTCACTCTCGAAGCTACATAAAAGCACAAGTTTAAAAAGGAACCTCATGCCCATCATCAAATCAGCCAAGAAACGTGTCCGCACCTCCCGCAAAGCCGCCGTTCGCAACAGCAAAACCCGGCGTAATTTGCGCAGCGCCCTAAAGGTCTTCGGCAGCAGCCCATCGGCCAAATCCCACAGCAGCGCCCAAAGCGCCCTCGACAAAGCCGCTAAAAAAGGCGTCATCCACAAGAACAAAGCCGCCCGTCTCAAGAAACGCGCCGCCGCCAAAGCCAAAGCTGCCGGTGCCAAACCCACCAAATCAACCGCCAAAAAGGCTCCAGCCAAAAAGGCCGCTCCCAAGAAAACCGTCGCTAAGAAGAAATAATTAGTCTATTGAGAAACCTAGAGATACAGGCAGGTCCTGTAGTGGCTTCTCTTTTTGTCCGCTTAATTGGTTAATGCTGACGTCATTAATCCAAACACTTCCAGCGCCAACGAGCAACACCCCAAAACTAAGCGTTGCGCCTTCTTTGGGGACATTAAAGCTAATTCCAAACCTCTTCCAATCGACGGTTCCCTTAATCGACTTATCCTGCATATTGTCAAACCACAAGACCTGCCTCTCCACATCATCAATGCGTACCCATAAGCCAGCCCAGTTTTTGACATCTTCGGTCTTTACGATGGCGGTAAATCTAAGCTTCTTGCCGATATGATTAGCGATGTCAACCTGTTGCATTAGGGTGCCGAATCCCTTCACGTGATTACGTTTGGAGCGTATAAACCCGCTGCCATTATTTTTGTAAAGGACTCTTTTGTCTTCGCCTACGTTGTATTCATCTGGGGTATCGCCAGACAAAAACCAGCCCTTCAATAGTGCCGTTTCATTCGGATTCGGAATTGTCATTGGAGAAACAATACTGTCCCAAGATTCCTCTTTCAGTGCCTGTTTATCGAGCTGAGTCATTTTTTCATTAAGAATCGGATTGTTTTTGAGCTCCTCTTTTATAGCAGATGCTAGAAGTTGCGTCGCATAAGACGCAGTTGTGCTGCCGTCAAATCCGGCGGCAAGCTCCAAGGCCTTCCTCATGCGAAGGCTCAAGGTTACACTGATGCGACTTTGTATGCTCATATGAATCAATATAGCAGCTAATTAGATGCTATGTCAATACAAAAAAGCCCTCAGGCTACGACAGCTTTATAAGGTAGTACTGGAGGGCTTCGTCGGGGTCGATGCTGACGCTTTTGGTTTGCGTATCAATCTTGAGAAGGTTGCTGATTAGTTGCTTGAGGTCGGCGAGGGATAGTTGGCGGGCGATGGCTTGGCTTTTGCGAACGACAAAGGGGTTGAGTTTAGCTTCTTGGGCTACTTGGTTGGCTGAGCGACCGCCTGCGGCTTTGATAATGGCTAGGACGTGCAGTTGCCAGGCTAACATGGCGATGATTTGCGGTGGCTCAACCTTGAGGGCACGCTGCTCGGCGTACAATTGCAGCGCTCGTTTGGTATTGCCGGCAAAGGCTGCCTCGAGCAGCTGGAAGATAGTGCTTTGGGGCGCCGGATCGGTCAGCGTCTCGATGGCCTGCCGTGAAATATTCGCGTCATAGAGCAGCAACTTCTCCAGTTCGTTCGATAATAGCTGCTGGTTGGCGCCAACACGCTCGACGAGGTAGCGGGCATCGGCAGCACTCAGGGTTGCGTTCTGCTGTTTGGCGGTATCAGTCAGCCAGCTCGCCAAACCGTTTTGGTCGGGCTCCGGGAAGTCCCGGAAATCGGTCTTGGACTTCAGGAATTTGTAGTAACTGAGCCGCTTGTCCAGCTTCGGCTCAACGATAATAACATCGGTTGTTTCTGGAACTTCACCCAGTAATTGTTCAAACTTTTCGACGAACTGTTTATTTGTGCTCGGGCTGCGCAAAACGACTAGTTTCTTGTCCGCTAGGAATGGCAAACTCGTCAACGCTTCCTGCAAACGCAGGAAGTCGGCTTCTTCGCCGTCTAGCCGTTCCAGCGCCAAATCGTTCTGCTCGGCTACAAACACATCAACCAGTTCACTGAGTCTATGTTGCAAGGCAAACGAGTTTGGTCCAGTGAGCGTATAGATCATTTCGGAGCCTTTTGGCAATGAGGACAGAGGTGGGTGCCGCGGCCGGCGACCCGGGTTTTGATGATGATGGTGCCACAGCGTGGACAGGGCTTGCCTTCGCGGCGGAAGACGCGGGCAAAGCTGGTGTAGCTACCTTTCTTGCCCTCGGCATTAACGTAGTTCCTATCTGTTGAACCGCCTTTTTCGATTGACAATTTCAATACATAGATTAGCTCGTCGTAGAGCTTATGAAATTGCTTGGCCGACAGGTCTTTGACAAGCGTCGCCGGATGAACTTTGGCCCCCCACAGCGCTTCGTCGGCATAAATATTGCCGATGCCAGCGATAACTGTTTGGTCAAGCAACACGGCCTTACTATTCGAGTTCTTACGCCGGAGCAAACGTTGGCGCATAGCCTGCCAGGTGAAGTCGTCTTGCAAGGGTTCGGGGCCAACTTTCTTGAAGAAATCTAGATTCATAATTTCGATTGTCGGAATGAGCCGCACCCAACCGAATTTGCGCTGATCGTTAAAAAATAATTGGCTGCCGTCGGTAAATGTTAGTGTTACGCGTGTTGATTTGTCAGGCAGTTCACCAATTAACGACTCGTTAGGGTGCCCTGCTCCGAAGCGTTCCTGGGTTCCGCGGAAGACAAGCTGGCCGGTCATTTTGAGATGAATAATCAAGCTATACTCCGTTGAAAGGTCAATAATTAAGACTTTGGCACGTCGCCGCACGGTTAACACCTTGGCGCCGATCATGAACTTGTCTACGTCGTTTTTAGCATTAGGAAAAGATTTCGGCCAATCAGACACAACGGCAGCAATCGTTTGCTGCGGCAGCAATCGAGCTAAGCCTATCCGAACCGTTTCAACCTCTGGTAATTCCGGCATTCATCTATTGTAGCAATTGCAGCGAGCTTAGGAGAATATAAAGCACTCTATCGAGACGCCTGTTTTGTTTGCGGCGTGATAAGCAATGTACCCCAGATTGCTACAGCAGCTAGTATGAAACCAGTAACGAAGAAAGCTCGGTGACTATGAGAAATCACTAATACCAGAAATAGTATACCCCAGACGGCAACATAGGCTATGTCACACGCTATCTCCATCGCCACAATATACTGCAGCCCCTTTCGTTTAGCATGACTATAATATGTGGAGTTCAAGGCGTTCAGGGTATAGTTTTGGCTAGCTCCGTAAGCGGAACCGACTGCAGCTATTGGGAAAGCCCTAGTAGCAGCGATCCTAAAGAAATTGATACAACTCGTTACTATGACACCTTGGCGTAAAACCGAACGATTTTTACCCCTATCGCCACGACGACCGGCAACCCAAACCGTAACAATCGTAATGAAGGCCGTTATGCTGGCTACGCCGCCGACCGTGCTAAAAGTCCCTAATGCGACGGCCAGGTACGTTTGCCACAAAAATCTACCTGTCGTTCCGTCAACATTAAAGCTGATGTTAGATATGATGTCTCTTAAGGGCGCGGCCCGCATACTAAAGTGTAGTTCTTCAGTCTGATCTATGACCTGCAGCTTGCCCATCTCTCTCAGAGGTATAAAAGCACAAAGAATAGCCGCTAGCCCAGCAATGAGCAACCAGTTTGCCCCCAATACACTTCCGACGAGCAAACCAGCCAGCGGCCCAAGAAAGTCTGCAGCTTGGCCCACTATCTCCATACTTGCCATGCTCGAACTCTTAGTCGTCAATTCCATAACACTCGACACATACACATGCCGGGCATTATCGCCGAAAGATTCAGCAAGAGCGAAACTAATCGCTCCTGCCACTAGAAACACCATACTGTGAGCGTTAGCGTAGCCTAGAATACAGCCCAACTGTAACGCACCGAATACAAATCCAATACCGATAGCAAGGTGAGCTCCTCGCTGCTGTATAAACCGAATCGCCGAAAAATCAGCCAGCAGTATGACAAGGGAATGTACTAGATAAAAACCGGCAATCATCCAGAGAGCCCCACCGCTTTGCAAGATAACCAGTGGGATAAAAACACCCACCAGGCCGTTACTGAAGCGTTGCAGGCTCAAGGCACTGGTAATATGCACTAAGTTTGGATGAAGCCTCAGGGAGCTGTGCAGGGATCGCATGGTTCGGGTTCAGTATACATCGGTGTAATTAATTTTCTCATTGACTCCACGTATACTATGAGGCATGGATTCTCTTAATAGCATTCTGGGCCAGAAGGATTTCGACAAACCGCCGGAGATGGCGAGCATTAAGAAATACGTGCAGGACGAGTTTCAGACAGTCGTGAGCGTTCAAGTGCGCGATCGTGACATCGTGATTGGGGTGCCGAGCTCGGCACTAGCTAATACGTTACGGCTGCGGGGCCCGGAAATCAAACGGCGCTGCCAGATTGATAAACGGCTAACCTTTCGGATTGGCTAGCAGTTCTTCGAGGTCAGCTTTCATCTGTTCAAAATCGTGATACCGCACAGCTTGCATGCCAGCCGACCGGGCACCGTTCACATTGCGCTCCAAATCATCGACAAAAACACAGTCCTCAAGTGCTATACCGAGCTTCAACGCCATAGTCTCATATGATCGCGGGTCGGGTTTGATAATGCCTAGTTCATGCGACAGTAAGATGACGTCAAACAGCGCGATGTCATTATCGACAAATATTGACCCCAGGCGATTAGTGCCGACATTGCTGAGTAGGCCAATCTTGTACTTCGGCTTCAATGCCTCGCGAATATAGCCGAGCAGCTCATCGTTGGCGGCTACATTTCTCAGCACATGATCTAACACATCGGGTTTTACGCCTGCCAAGGCAGCGATTTCCCGCACTGAATCCTCATACCCCATGTAGCCCGAATTAAGCATCCGGCTTAGTTCGGTAGCGCGTTTCATTTTTTCGGGCTGGCCGCCAAAATGTTTGTTCTTGAAAGCAATCCAACCCTCGGTAGTAAGCACACCGAAACAATCAAAAATAATAGCCTGGGTCATATTCTTATTATAGAGTGTTCATACGTCACGCTTAACAGTAACTATAGCGTTGCTATCTAAGGACAACGCTATACCTAGAACTGGAGATCCTGCGTCAGCGTACCGTAACCAGGCACTTGGGCCTGAAAGAGCTGTACTGTGAGGCTCACATTACCGTCATACGTTTTGATACCGCCACAAGTAGTCGCCCAGTAGCGCTCAAGGTCTTTACCGCCCTGACGAAGTTCGAAGACATAGCGGTCGCCCAGCGGGCAGTAACCGCGCTCATCCTGAAGATCAGAGTTAGTATTGCCCTTGGTAAATCCGGCCCGCTCTAAGGCGAACAAGAACGCTGCATAGCTGTTCTGGGTGTTGGCGAAGTTCTGGTTATTAACTACGGTGTCGTTATAGCCTTGTATTTGGTTATATGTGGTTTCGGTTTGGCTAACATCAATCTGGACTTGCGTGTGGTTCTCCGCGGCGTTGACCGGCCCATCGATAGTTAGGCGTACATCAGCGTCAGTGCTAGCATAGCTATCGAGTGTTTTGGAAGTGCTGGGGACTTGGGGCTTACTGCCGCCATGGAACAACAGCAATATCAGGACTATAATCAGCCCGATAGTGACTAGAAAACCAATAAAATAACGCATCATATCCGTTCCTCACATAGTGATTAAACATATACTACCACGATTATGCTTAGTTTGCAAACATTTTCTGCCCAAAATCCAGACATGGGAGCTATAATATAGGCACTATGAAGCTCACCTACCAAACGGCTGTTGCAACGCTTATTCAGTTCATCGTTCTGAGCTTCTTAGGTATTGCTAACGGTCTGAACTCGGTGGTGTCCACCTGCCGGCATGATGGCAGTAACTGTGTTAGTAATCTTCTAGTCTCGCTGATATTTTTCATTTTGACAGTTGTATGGTTTGCCGCTATCTGGGTATTGGGGTATAGCGCGCAGGAGCGGCGCAGCAAACGACTGGCGCAGCTGCTCATCATCGCCGAACTCCTGATAGCCCTTATTGCCTTCTTCAACGCCAAGCACCACACTGACATCCTCAGTCTGACAACCAGTCTCATTGACCTGTTGTTGGCAATCTGGATTATTACCCTAGCCTTCCGCCTGATGCGGGCCGGAAGCACCAGAATTGTGAGCAAGCAACGTCCCCGGGAGCGGCGGCGCGTGAAGAAAAGCTCGTAGACACGAATTTACTTTTTGAAAATTTAATTTTATAGTACACCCATGTCACCTTCCAGGGTTGAAGTTGTCGGCGGGATTGAGTTCTCGCCGCGAGAGTGGTTACGTCGGGAAGTGCTATGGGCTTCTTTGATTACGCCATATCATCAACAGATGCATAATTGGCTTACCGGAGCTGCTTTTTACCAATATAGCGGGAACGGTACACGCGAAGGGATGTTTGAGGACTTGCTTGGTTCCCAGAGTGAAGATATAGAAGCACAGGCACGTGTATTCTTCAATGAAGGGAAGAAGGCAACAAGTATCATTTCTTCGGCCGTCCTCTTTAGGATCTTTAAACCTAATGTCGATTACAGGGTTGAACCCCCTCCGCTTGAAGTACAGGCGGCAGCTATTGATAAAGTGCTTAATGCCATACCAGCCGACTCTCTCCCCTCTCAGGTAGATGATGTCCAGGCCTACAAAGAATGTACGCGTCTTGCAATCCGATTAAACCAAGCCAGACCCGGACAATTTGGTAATCGCAGGATGGTTCTGAATGCTGCCCGGATCATGACTGAGCTCGCTACCGCCGGAACAGCTTCATGGATTGCCTCATCCAGGCAGAACGAGGAGAGGTCTTTACCGCTTCTAGTTATCCCAAATGGTGGCGATTCACGGTCAAGCGGTCCTAATGTCGAGATGTTCCAACCCGTTCTCCACCGAATTGTAGCGTCTGAAGCGTATCAAGCTCTCAGAGCTGATCTGTAAACTCTGGTGGGTACTTGTGCGCGAGGCGTTTCTTGGCCTCTGCCCTGTCCACCCATTCATAGGCAACGTGTTCTTCGCTTAGGCTCACCTTGCTGCCTTGGGGAACTTTCACTTTATAAATCATCAAGGCCAAGCCTAACAGCCTATCATCAACTGGTATCTCATGGTTAGACACGACAGCGGTAAAGAATTCATGGCCTTCCAGCTTGGTAATGCCTGTTTCTTCCTCGATTTCACGCTTAAGCGTCTGGATGACAGTCTGCTCTTCGCTAATCCGGCCGCCGGGTATGTCCCAGTAGGGTTCCTTGTTTTTGCGATGTTTGTTTACATCAGCTTTGAGGAGTAATATCCTGCCTTCTTTATCTTCAATTAAGCCTTTAACACCAATATAAAACAGTTTTTCGTTCGCCATACTTGTACTTATTGTAACAAAGCAGCTGAACAGCGGCAGTAGTATTTACTTTTATATAATAAAATGGTATTATTAAGTTTATGTCGGAGTTCGAGAGGAACCTAGAGGTGGAACCCACTGTAGAGTTGGTTGCTAATGGCCTGGAGCACTGGCTAGCTAAAGAGGTTGGTAGCTCTATGGTGGGTCGTAACAGCTGCCTAGATGACTCCGTAAGTTTAGAGATTGCCTCGTGCTGCCGTATGAGGATCCAGCTAATGCAAACGCTGCGAAAAACCGCAGCCACCACGACCGTTTGGTAGTCTGGACGCGTGGTCTAGTTGAAAATTATGATAGTTTTAGCGCCGAACAAAAAGACTATGCCCTAGCCCGCCAAATTTTTTGCGCACAGATGTATTTGTCCGGCTTATTTAGAGTCCAGTGTTTCATGCAGGCTACTGATCAAGAGGATTATTACCGGTGTCGGACAGATGGTACATGTATCGGGATAGACCTTAAAAGAGCTGTCACTAGAGGCTTAAAATCAACTATTGGCTTTATACCTGAGTCTGATGGCTTTGATTCGACTCAAATAGTACTGGGTGAAATTGCTGGTCAAACTTTGCTGAGGAATGAGAATCAGTCGGAATACGTAAAGGGGCTACACGTATCAGGCCGTTACGACATAGCCCGAGAAAGCTCGGCGACCATGGATACTGTATTGCGATTACAGGAGGGCTGGACAAGAGACGTTGTTAACTATGTCGCTTTTGCAGCGCAAGAACATGGGGGCCAGCTTGCTTACGTTCCTTTTTTGGAGCCTAAAAGTATTAGCGACGATCCAAAAGTCTACCATCCTTTCGACGTAGCAGTTTAGTTTACTTATTCGACGCTTTCGAGGTAGATTTTTTGTTTGAAGGCGCCACGTTTGGTAGCTTTGTCACGGCGGACTTTCTCGAGTTGTTCGCGCGGGATATTGAGAGCGTCGGCTAATGCCAGCAGGACTTCGTGCAGGTCAGCCAGTTCTTCGACATTCTTTGCTTCCTTGAATTCTTCGTACTCTTCGGCTAATTTCTCAATCAACGCTTCCAGGTGCTCTTGGTCGCTTAAGATTCGCGTTTTGAGCGCCTTGCCATCCGCCTGGATAATCTCTGGGATCTTATCCCGCACTAGCTTGTTATAAATCTTCTTGCTCATAACTCCCCCCAGTTATCTCCGATGGTGACGTCGACGTCGAGACGGACGGGGAGATCGTAGACAGCCTCCATTGTCTCTTTGAGCAGCTCGCCGATTCGCTCAGCGACCGGTTCGGGACATTCGACAAGTATGGAGTCGTGGATTTGGAGTAGCATATTGCAGTCGTTGTGCTGTTCGGCTAACAGTTTGTCGACCTTGGCCATGGCCAGTTTCATCAGATCGGCTTCAGTGCCTTGGATGGGCATATTGATAGCAGCCCGCTCAGCGGCCTGGCGAACGATGAAATTGCTGGAATGAATATCAGGCATTGGCCGGCGGCGGCCGAAAAGAGTCGCCACATAGCCATCTTTCTTGGCTTGCTCCCGAACCTTATCAGTGTAGTCAAAGAGTGGTTTGCGCACCGCCTTGTAGCGTTCGATGAACGTTACGGCTTGCTCGCGCGTCATGCCAGTCGCCGCGCTTAAGCCGTGTGGGCTCATACCATAGAGAATGCCGAAGTTGATGACCTTGGCTGCCCGGCGCATTTGCTTAGTAACATCTTCAATCTCGCGCTCATATACCTGGGCAGCTGTAGCCGTATGAATGTCGGCACCACGGTTAAACATATCGATCAACTCGCTATCTTTGGCCAAAACGGCAGCCAGCCGCAACTCAAACTGTGAGTAATCAGCACTCACCAGCTTCTTCCCTTTGGCAGCTATAAAAGCCGTCCGGATACGGCGGCCTAGATCAGTGCGCGTCGGGATGTTCTGTAGGTTTGGGTCGGAACTGTTCAGGCGGCCGCTTTGGGCATTGGTCAAGCCAAAGGTCGTATGCAGCCGGGAGTGCTCGTCAACCTGTTGCGGCAAGGTATCAATGTAGGTGTTCTTGAGTTTTGTAACCTCGCGGTACTGGGTGATGAGATCAATGATTGGGTGCTGACCGCGCAGCTTGTCGAGTTCGCTGGCGGCAGTGCTGTAGCCAGTCTTGCCCTTCTTGATACCTTGCGCGGGCAACTTGAGTTTGTCGAACAAAACTTCGGCCAACTGGCCCGGCGAAGCAATATTAAATTCCTGGTCGGCATAGCCGTAAATTTGTTGTTCGTAGTCCGAGACTAGATCGTTGATCTCTTCGGCGAATTTGGCCAAGTACTTGGTATCGAGCTCAATACCGATATATTCCATACGAGCCAGCACCGGAATGACCGGCCATTCAATATCGACGGCTAGCTTCGGCAGCTTCGGAATTTTCTTCAGCTCGACGACTTGTTGTTCGTACAGCGCT